>JAAYGY010000073.1 GCA_012735575.1 Clostridiales bacterium | reverse complement strand
GGATAACATAGATAGTATATTTGGTCTGTATAAAAAATAAACAAAAAGATTCATGTTCCCGTAAAAGGGAATATGAATCTTTTTTATCAAAAATATTCTATAAAGAAATTGCGTTCATTACTGTAGATGAAGGGTTTTCATGATAGTTGGTAATAATAAGATGCTTGTTTTTAGTTTGACTTTTTGCATTATGGCTATAGTTTACAGTATATGTATCTATTATATATTTTTCAAAGAGATTAGTAATATACTTATCGCCTTTAACTATCAGCATTACCTTGCTTTCACAGTTTGCCATATAATTATAGATGTAATCATAGATATTAATAAAATCTTGATTGGCTGTATACATGGCATCACAATTTAGATAGGGTGGATCTAAAAAAATAAAAGCATCTGAATTACTTTTGTATTCCTCCATTAAATGGGTATAATCCGTATTTTGGATCGATACACCTTTTAGCAGCTCTGAATACTTCCTATCTAATTTTTTATAGTTAGGCCTTTTATAGTTACCCCAGGTATTGTTATAATGACCCTCCCTGTTAACTCTCCATTTTCCACTAAAAGAAGTTTTGTTTAGGTAATAAAAAATAGCAGCTCGTTCTATTGGACAACTGTATTCTTTATTATTAAGTTTATCTACCAATTTATCAAAGAAATCTTTACTAAATTCGTAGTTTAAAAGAATGTTTTTTAACGAATCATAATTGTTTCTCAATACCCTATAAAAATTCATTAGATCTTCATTAATATCATTAATTATAGCGCTTTCAGGACGCAAATGCCAAAACAATGCGCCCCCACCGAAAAATGGTTCTATATAAATTTTAAAGTTATCAGGTATATAGGGCAAGAAATATGGGATTTCTCTTTTTTTTCCTCCTGTCCACTTAATCGGACTTTTCATAAGTAATCACTCCAAAACTGAATAGTTTAATCACATCAAATTCCTTTATTTAAAAACGACCATATGAAACATAATAGAATACAGTACTTGACTTGTCAAATTATAGTTGATATATTGTTTACAAATTTAACCTATGCAGTCAATAATTATTGAAGATAAAATTACCTGGATGGATTCAAATCTTGAGAATATGACCATTTCTATGATTTTTGTAAAAGGAGTGAAAGCATATAAATGACCAGCGATTATAATATAATCAAGGGAAAAACTGGATATATACCGGGTGATCTTTATGTCTCACTAAATGGGAAGAATGACTTGATAGAGAGGATTTCTTTTTCTCAAGAGGAAAATGTTATCTTTGACGAAAACTCCTACAATTTTCATTTATACCCTATGGATGCTAGAAGGATGAAGGAGATCTCAGAAGAAGTGAAAGAAAAAAGAAAAGGAATTATAGAAGTTCTAGAAAAACATCCAGAGGTAATAATAAAATCAAGATCACGATCAACCCAAGATAGAGTGAAAGATATTGGAGAGGCATTTCTTATGTTTATAAAAGGGACTTGTGAAGAGGGTTTTTGTAGTAAATGTTCAATATTTCATTAAATTAAAATATTGAGTACGTGTATGTATTGTTTAAACAAATAAAAAAGAAATCATTTTTTTGATATATGGGACTCATTTTTGGGTAAATAATTTATTATACTATGAGTTTTAGGAGGATAAAGTATGAAGAAGTTGAAAATTACAGACGGAATTCATATGCTTACTATGAATGTGGAGGATATTTTATTTGAAGGAATTTGGGAGATAGCAAATGGGGTAACCCTAAACTCCTATATAGTCCAGGGAGAAAAAACTGCAATAATTGATGGTGTAATTGGCTGGGATGGTGTACCTGAGACCCTTTACAAAAGCTTAGAAGAAATAGGTGTTGATCCCAAAAATATAGATTATTTGATCGTTAATCATATGGAACCGGACCACTCCGGTTGGATCTTAAATTTCCGAAAGATTAAGGATGATTTTAAGGTAATATGTACTGAGAAAGCAGCAAAAATGGTATCTTCCTTTTATGGTGAAGACAATATAAGAATTGTGAAGCAAGGCGATACTCTAGATCTTGGTATGGGCAAGATATTGAGTTTCCATCCAGTACCAAACGTTCACTGGCCAGACACCATGTACACCTATGAAAGAAGTACAAAAACTCTTTTCTCATGTGATATGTTTGGCGCATTTGGCAGGATGGGGGACCACTGCTTTGATGATGAGTTGACAGCTGAAGAAATAGAGTTTTTTGAATCTGAAGGGATAAGGTATTACTCTAACGTAATGACAACTTTTACACCTAGCTTGAGAAAGGCAATTGAGAAGGCAAAGACACTGGAAATAAACACTATAGCACCTGGCCATGGTCCCGTTTATAGAAAAAATCCTCAAAAAATTATAGATGATTATACCAGGTATTCCCTATATGCTGAAGGAGCAGGTAAAAATGAAGTCACTATATTGTGGGGATCCATGTATGGAATGACTGCAAAAGCAGTTGATTACGTTGAAAGTATACTTAAAAGGGAAGGCGTAAAATATAACAAGCTGGAAATGCCCCTGGAAAGCGATAGTGAGATGGTGGCAACGGTCTTTAAATCCGCTGGGATAATTATAGCAGCACCTACTTATGAGTATAATCTTTTTCCACCAATAGCAGCAGCCCTAAATGAACTGGGCAGAAAGAAGGTTTCTGGCAAGGCAGCATTTAGATTCGGATCTTATGGATGGTCTGGCGGTGCAGAAAAGGAGCTCAAAGAAATAATGGAAAGAAATAAAATGAAGTGGGATTTCGTTGAATCTGTAGAGTTTGAAGGTGCACCGAAGGAAGAAGATCTTGTTAAGGTGGAAGCAGGAGTCCTATCGCTTTTGGAAAAAATGAAGGAGAAGGTAGTAGAATAGTTTTATGAATTGACCCTCGAGATGAAATTCATTAATGCATATCGAGTGTGTTAAAGGAGATGACACTTGGCTTTAGTCCAAGGAGTCATCTCCTTTCCCTATAGAATTAATTGGAATCAATCCTTTAGAGTGTTTACATAATCACCTATTTTCTTGTCCATGATTCTTATATGATTGGTAAGCCAGTCTATAACCATTTTATTAGCATTAAGTATAACTCGTAGGTTACCGCCAGTTCCGTTATAATCCTCTTTTAATTTTGTCAGGCTATTAACAAAACTTGTATGTGCTCTTCTTTGAGCGTCAATTTCAGGGTAGCGAATCTCTTCCATATAAGCTTCTTCATCTCTAAAATGCTCTTTTGTATATTCATCTAAAAAATCAATCATTTGGTTGATATATTCTTTAGCCCTTTGCTGTTTTCCTGCTTCAAACAAGTCATTAGCCTTTTCAAACCAAATTTTGTGTTGATTATCGATACGTTCAACACCAACCGACAAATCAGGAGTCCATTTTATTGCCATATAAATCCTCCTCTTATATTAGTTATCTTATATTGATTGTAAAGCCTTTTTTCGATAAATTCAATAGATTTCCAAAATAATGATGGATTGTGTCAAAAATAATCTTTATTTATTCTTTGTTATGTTCAGGGATTGACAGTAAGATGCCAGGTTGATAAAATTAAATCGGACGTTTGACTTAATTTTTGAGGTGATTATATGGGTTCTGATTCCAATAAACAAAGCCAATCTGAAAGAATATTGTTGGCTGCTTCCCAATGTATATCGACTAAAGGATATGCCAATGTTTCCATGAGGGATATAGCTAACGAGGCAGGTGTAGTATTAAGTCAGCTAAATTATTATTTCAAGAATAAAGAAGGCCTGTTTAAAGAAGTAGTAAGGATGATGATTGATAGATATTTACGAGATATCGAAGCATCCCTAAGGGCGGAAGATTCTCCTAAGGAAAGAGCAAAATCCCTTATTAAATATTTCAGAAAAATGTTGCAGTATAATCCTAATCTTTTTAAGTTACTTTATGAATTCACAGGTTTGGCTCTTTGGTCACCTGTTTTTAGCGATTTACTAAGCAGTCTATTTAAGGATTTATCAGATATGATAGAAAAATATATTTTAAATAATACACAGCTTAAAAAACTAAAAGGGTACTCCACTAAATCCTTGTCCAGGTTACTGATAGGATCTATGTTTGGTACAGGAATTCAGGCTCTTCTTGATCATGATGAAGAAATGACGGAAGCTTTAGATGCTATGGAGACATTATTGGAATAAAGCAATAATGAAAAATATAAAGTAGAATATTGGATAAGGCTACAATACTTTCATCAAGAACATAGGGGTGATGTGGCTTGGATATGGTACTGGATTTATTCCTATATTTTATAGTATATTCTTTCATGGGTTGGGTGATGGAAACAATTTTTGCAAGTATAAATCAAAGAAAATTCATTAACAGAGGATTTTTGATTGGTCCCCTTACGCCCATTTATGGATTTGGCGCTATTTTGATCATTCAATCTACAAGATGGATTGATAATATTCTAATTGATAGTTACATATCAACCCTTATGAGTATATTCATTTCTACGCTATTAGTTACCATCTTGGAATTTATAACTGGATTTACATTAGAAAGAGTATTTAGCACCAAATGGTGGGATTATAGTAAAAATGCCCTGAATCTAAAAGGCTACATCTGTCTCAAATATTCTCTACTATGGGGAGTATTAGCATTTTTATTAATACAAGTAATACATCCCTTCATTGTTCGTTTTATATACCTGATACCAATATCAGTTAAGGGCTATATTGCTGCTTTATTGCTCCTATGCCTACTTACTGATACCTATAAATCGGTAATTAATACATTAAATTTAAGGAATACTATTATAAATTATTCGGATTTGTCTATTGCTAAGTATAAAAAAATGATAATAAAATACAAAAGAATCATTCTGGTCTTTCCTCGACTATTAACCTTAAATGAAGGCATTGTAAATAGACACGTTAGGAGTATATTAGATGATAGGATTAATAAAATCAAAATACAAATTAAGAACAGATTCCAAAATTAAGGAGGTATATGAGCTTAAGGCAGAATATAAAGAGTGTATCAGTGACCTTATCAGTCACGATCTTGTCATATCCATGAGAAACTATAGACATCATGGAGATGTAAACTGCCTAGAGCACAGTCTTTACGTATCCTATACTAGCTTCAGGATATGCAAGAAACTAGGGCTGGACTATAGATCAGCGGCCAGAGGGGGATTGCTCCATGATTTTTACCTATATGACTGGCATATAGGTAAACCATATAAAGGTCTCCATGGATTTATTCATCCTGATATAGCTCTGCAAAATGCTGTTAAATATTTTTCTTTGAATAATATAGAAAAAGACATTATAAAAAAGCACATGTGGCCCCTAACTTTAAAACTACCAAAATATAATGAAACTTTTGTAGTACTAATGGTAGATAAATACTGTGCAATAATGGAGCTTATTAGATTTGCCAACAGAGGAAGGATAAGTAGATTAATAGAGCTATTTGAAATATGACAATAATTAATTTAAAAACCTTGTCAGATGACTTATACTCGCTAAGTATATAGCCTGATATTTTCTTTTCAGTTTAAATGCTGTTCTTATAGATAGCTAATATTATCTATGGCTTTAGATAATTGTGAGATATAAAATAATAAATAATAAAGGTATAATAATGTAAAAAATAATACATACAAACAAAGTATTAAGGATATAGGGGGATATGGAGGTCATTATGTTAATTGATAGTGTTAAAAACTTGAACGAATTGGAATCTGTTTTACAGTTGGTATACAACATTTTTCCACATCTAAAATATGAAGAATATAGATACAACTTTGATTTCTGGGCGGACAAGTTAAAGGAACTGCCTGAGTTGCTTTTGTATGCAAGAGATGGTGATGTAGTTTGTGGTTCTGTCTTTGCATGGGATGATAATGGGGGTATAACAGTTGCTCATTGTTGTGTGGATAAGGCCTATAGGGGAAAAGGTATAGGAAAAGCACTTATGGTAGAAATAGAAAAACGTGTAAAAGATCTGGGTTATCCTGGTATTACCTTAGGTTCTGTAGAAGGAGCAGAGGAGTTTTATGAAAAGCTTGGCTATAAAGGCACATTGCTTATTCAGTCAGACATGCATAGTATAGATGAATTAAAATCATTTAACAAAAAATACCAAGTGTTGCATACCAATGTTTATGACGGAACTATTAATCAGCTTTTTTTAAATTTGCCTTTTTGTGACCGTGAGTTTCAATTGAAATATGAAAAAGCCTTTCCCGGATGTTCCACTCAAATGATTTACAGTAAGAATTTTTAGTTAAAAAAAATATCAAATTGACAGTTAAGTAGGCCAGTTATGCTGGAAAATATTTAACTGTCAATTTTTTATAAAAAGATATTGACATATGTCAATAATCTGTTATAATATAAATTAAAATGACATATGTCAATTAATCTCCAAAGAAAGATTACTATTTGACCTTTGCTGATAAACATTAAATTGAGAGATTTGTGTAAATAGAGATAGATATTTAATACTTATTGAAAAGGTAAAAAATATTATAAGGTGAAAGGTGGTGACAGAATGCCTAGAGGTGATAGAACTGGCCCTATAGGTAATGGTCCTATGACAGGGCGAGGCGCTGGTTACTGTGCAGGCTTTTCGGTTCCAGGTTATGCAAGTTCCTGTGGTTGGGGGGTTAGATGCGGCAGCGGAAGAGGAAGGAGATTTAGGCGGATATTTTATGCTACCGGTCTGCCTCGTTGGGCATATTTCCGACCTCAATATGCTGACGAAAGATTTTTTCCAGAAGAAACTGATGAAAAGGAGTTTCTTAAAAAACAAGCTGAATTCCTGGAAAATCAGCTTGATGAAGTGAAAAAGCGCCTGGAAGAATTAGAGGATTAGCCCTGGGAAAAGCGAGAGGCAGGCTATGGCCTGCCTTGTTCCCGTTTAATTATTGTAATATAATTAATTATATATAAATCAGCCAGAATTAGGTAGTCATAGGTAGAATTGAGGTGATAGAATTGGCAAGACCTATGAAATGGAGAAAAGTATGTAGCCTCCCTGAAAGGAACAGATTTGGGCCACTCAATTTTAAAGGAAACTATGAAAATTGTATACGGATGACAGTTGATGAATATGAAACCATAAGACTTATAGATCTGGAAGGTTTTACCCAAGAGGAATGTGCCCAACAGATGAATGTTGCACGGACTACTGTTCAGGGCATCTATGCAAGAGCCAGAAAAAAGATAGCTCATATGCTTGTAAATGGTAGCCCTCTCTTGATAGAAGGTGGGGAATATAAGCTTTGTGATGGCCTGGGAAATGGATGTGGACGAGGTTGTGGCAGACATCATCGTGGAAGACGGTTTGGAAACAATAACTGGGATAATTGGTAAAAAACTATTAGTAAATCTATTTTAATTATAATTAAATAAAGGAGCTAATAATAATGAGCGAAAAATGTGATCAAAATTGCAGTAATTGTTCGCAGGATTGTGCTGAAAGAGAGAAAAATGATTTCTCTGAAAAACCCCATGAAATGAGCAATATCAAAAAAGTTATCGGTATCGTCAGTGGTAAAGGGGGAGTTGGGAAGTCCCTGGTAACCTCAATGCTTGCAGTCACTATGAACAGGTTGGGTTATAATACCGCTATTTTAGATGCTGACATTACAGGTCCTTCTATTCCCAAAGCTTTTGGCATAAATAATAAAGCTACTGGAAATGAATTAGGTATCTTTCCTGTTAAGAGCAATACAGGTATAGATATAATGTCTATCAATTTGCTTTTAAAGAATGATACCGATCCTGTCGTATGGCGAGGACCAATAATAGGAAATACAGTAAAGCAATTCTGGACAAATGTTATATGGGGTGATGTTGATTTTATGTTCATTGATATGCCACCAGGAACTGGTGATGTCCCTCTTACTGTTTTTCAATCAATTGCAGTGGATGGGATTATTGTAGTAACGTCGCCACAGGAATTGGTATCTATGATAGTATCAAAGGCTGTCAAGATGGCAGAGCTTATGAATATCCCTATTATTGGCTTGGTAGAAAATATGTCTTATTATAAATGCCAGGACTGTGGTAGGGAGCATAAAATTTTTGGTGAGAGTCATATCGATGATATAGCCGAGGAGCACAAATTACGGGTACTTGCTAAGATTCCAATTGATCCAAGGATTTCTGCTGCCTGTGATGGGGGCATAATAGAGTTATTTGAAGGAGATTGGCTTAGTCCTGTAGCAAAAATCCTGGAACAATATTAAAAATAGAACAATTGAGTAAATAATACCGCCAGTTATGAGATAAAATCTTCTTGACTGGCGGTTTTATCTCATATTTAAAAAAGTCATCTATAAAGATAGGAAAATAATAGTTGACATCAGTTATATAGGATGCTATAGTTAAGAAGTTAGCTAGTTAATCATTAACATACTAATGATTGCCAGACTAATAAAAGCAATATAAGGTGGTGAGATTCAGCCAATGGAAAATAATAGAATCAAAAACAAGGATGTTATTAGTCAACTAATTATTTTTGCTATAAAACACAGGAAAATTATGCAAAATTATCTTGATGATACCGGTGTCTATCAGGCACAGCACAGATTGCTGATGGCAATCTCTCATACCCCCAACACTTCTCAAATCGATCTTGCAAAATTGATGGATGTTTCTCCAGCAACTATAGCAGTATCTTTAAAGAAATTAGAAAAGGAGGGATACATTAATAGAGAAAAGGATGAAACCGATAATCGTCTTAATAAAATTACCTTAACTGAAATAGGGAACAGTGTTGTAGAACAAAGCAAACAGATTTTCAAATCAACAGATGAAAAGGTCTTCGAAGAATTTACTCAAGATGAGAAATATACATTGTTTGTTTTGCTAAAAAAACTTAATGCCAATCTAGAAAAAATGGAAGATGTAATAAAACTAGGAAAAGAAAGGACATAAGGAAATATGAAAAGGTATTGGAAGTATGCAAAACCATATTTGCCTGCATTTATCATTGGACCAATCCTAATGATTGTGGAAGTTATCGGTGAAGTTGTTATGCCTTTGCTATTAAGTAGGATAATTGATTATGGAGTAAGTGGAGGCAGAGGCATTTCATATATTATAGTCATGGGTGTAACCATGGTAGTTACAGCGCTGTGTATGATGGCAGGCGGTGTGGGTGGAGCATATTTTGCCATTAAGGCATCTACGGGCTTTGCCAATGATTTAAGAAAGGATCTTTTTAATCAGATCCAAAAGTTCTCCTTTACTAATATTGATCAATATAATACAGGATCTTTGATTACGAGGTTAACAAATGACATTACCCAGGTACAAAACTTTCTTCAGATGATGTTAAGAATGGCTTTACGAGCACCTGGCATGCTTATTGGTGCCCTTATAATGGCTTTTGTTCTTAATGCAAAGCTGGCTTTGACAATACTATGTGTAATACCTTTATTGTCAACTGCTATTTACTTTATCATGAAGATTGCATTTCCTCGTTTTTCAATTATGCAGAAAAAGCTGGATGCACTAAATACTACTATCCAGGAAAATCTCACTAATATAAGAGTTGTAAAATCATTTGTCAGAGAAAAGTATGAGGAAGATAAATTCAAAATGTCTAATACTGACCTGAAGGAAAGTACCATAAAGGCAATAAAAGTTGTAATCTTCACCATGCCGGTTATGACCATGGCTATGAATATCACGACCCTGGCTGTGGTATGGTTTGGGGGAAATCAGGTTATTGTAGGTAATATGACTTCCGGTCTCCTGACTGCATTTGTAAATTATGTTGTCCAAATTCTTATGTCACTGATGATGGTTTCAATGATTATACTCAACAGTTCGAGAACCCTTGCATCTGTTAAACGAATAAATGAAGTTCTTTATACTGAAATAGACCTAACTGATGATGAAGCTTTGCATAAGGATAAAACCGTTAAGTACGGAAAAGTTGAATTTAGAAATGTTTACTTTAAATACTACAAAAACAATGAAAAATGGGTTCTGGACAATATTAATCTAGTAATAAATCCAGGTGAAACAGTGGGTGTTATTGGTTCAACGGGCTGTGGTAAATCAAGCCTGGTTCAATTGATTCCTAGATTGTATGATGTAGATAGGGGAGATGTACTGGTAGATGACGTAAATGTAAAAGACTATTCCCTCAAAAATTTGCGCAGTGGAGTTGGAATTGTACTACAGAAAAATGTTCTCTTTTCCGGTACAATTAGGGAAAATCTCAAATGGGGAGACGAAAATACCAGTGATGATGAAATATATAAATGGGCTGAAAGTGCGCAGGCTCACGGATTTGTAACCTCATTTGAAAAAGGATATGATACCGAACTGGGACAGGGTGGTGTTAATGTCTCAGGTGGCCAAAAGCAAAGATTATGTATTGCCAGAACACTCTTGAAGAAGCCAAAAATCTTGATTCTGGATGATAGTACCAGCGCGGTGGATACTGCAACAGAGGCAAAGATTAGGCAGAGTTTTAAAAAAGAGTTAAAAGATACAACTAAGATCATCATAGCACAAAGAATTTCTTCAGTAATAGACGCTGATAGAATCCTTGTACTCGATGAGGGAAGAATCTCAGGTATAGGAACTCACGAAGAACTAATGCAAAGTTGCACAACGTATTCTGAAATTTATTATTCGCAAATGGATAAAGAGATGGATAAGAAGGTGACAGCATAATGAGTCGTATTAGTCAGGAGAGAAAAGAATCCTTGTTGCGCAGATATGGTAATAGAATTAACGGAGCTAACGGCCCTGGGGAAGGGAGACCAGGAGGTTTTAGAGGACCTAGAGGTCCTAGGGGCGGTATGGGTGTAGGCAAGCCCAAAAATATGTCATCTACAATCAACCGCCTACTAACCTACATCGGACGGGATAAGTTTAAAATACTTTTTGTATTTATTTGTGTACTGGGCAGCAGCGTGACAAATTTAGGTGGTAGCTATATATTAAGGCCTATCATTAACAACTTGGTAGCTGCTGATAGAACTGTGGAAGAAAAAATAAACAACCTGGCAATTGGTATCCTTATTATGATAAGTATCTATATTGTTGGAGTTATATGTTCCTATCTGCAGCAGAGAATTATGATAGGTGTATCTCAAAATGCTTTGATTAAAATCAGAGAGGATTTGTTTCGTAAAGTTCAAAAGCTTCCCTTGAAATATCATGATACACACACCCATGGTGATATAATGAGTCGTTTTACAAATGATCTTGATTCTGTGGGAGAGATGCTCAATCATACAATGACCCAGATTTTCTCAGGTATACTTACCTTGATTGGTACTGTAATCCTGATGTTTATAACAAACTGGATTTTGGCGGTAGTAATGATTGTAACGATTCCTTTACTGGTACAAGTGGGGGGTATGATTGGAAAACTAAGCAGGAGTTACTTTGTAGAGCAGCAGCAGGCTCTTGGCGCAGTAAATGGATATATTGAAGAAACTGTAACCGCCCAGAAGGTAATAAAGGTGTTTTGTCATGAAGAAACAACCATGGACGAGTTCGAGTTTCTAAGCGATGATCTACGTAGCAAACAGATGAAGGCGCAGTTTTTTGGCGGTATTATGGGGCCTGTTATGGGTAATTTAAGTCAGATCAGCTATGCATTGTCTGCTACGGTTGGAGGTATTCTGTGTTTGACATCAAATTTTGATATTGGTGGTCTTACTATATTTACAAATTATTCAAGGCAGTTTTCAAGGCCCGTTAATGAGTTGTCACAGCAAATGAATACCATATATGCCGCATTAGCAGGAGCGGAAAGGGTATTTGATGTAATGGATGAGAGACCTGAAAAGGCAGACACATCAGAGGCAATTGAAATCTGCTCTGAGGCGGAACCAGTAAGAAGAGGGCATAAGGTAAAAGGTGAAGTAATACTAAAGAATGTGACCTTTGGCTATATTCCTGGTAAAACAGTTTTGAAAAATATAAATGTAGAAGCAAAACCTGGTCAGAAAATTGCCTTTGTTGGATCAACTGGTGCTGGCAAAACAACCATTACCAACCTAATCAACAGGTTTTATGAAATTGAAGAGGGAGAGATTCTCATCGATGGTATTAATATTAAGAATATCAGGCGGGATTCATTAAGAAGAAATATAGCTATGGTACTTCAGGATACTCATTTGTTTTCCGGTACAGTCAGGGAAAATATCCGTTATGGACGTCTTGATGCCACTGATGAAGAGGTAGTTGCAGCAGCTAAAATTGCTTGTGCTCATACTTTTATAGAAAGACTGCCTGAGGGCTATGATACCATATTGGAAGGCGATGGTGCCAATCTTAGTCAAGGAGAGCGTCAGCTTTTAAATATTGCAAGAGCTGCCATATCAAAAGCACCTATTTTGATATTGGATGAGGCAACCAGCTCTGTGGACACTAGAACGGAGAAATACATTGAGCGAGGTATGGACCAGCTTATGAAGAATAGAACTACCTTTGTAATAGCTCATAGACTTTCTACTGTACGAAATGCTGATCAAATTATAGTCCTGGAGCATGGTGAAATTATAGAGCAAGGCACCCATGAAGAACTTCTTGAACAAGGTGGCAGATATTATCAGCTTTATATCGGAGCTGTTGAGTTGGAATAAATAGAATAGAGGCATTAGAGAACCTAGATCAGACGAAATAAGCATTTAGTTATCTGCCCTGTATACGGAAAAATAGAAAAGTTTACTCCAGAAAAATGCAGTATTTTCGGTATTTCAGGTGATAAGTTTATTAAGTATTAATATAGAATTGCAGGTACCTTGTTAATTTTTACATATTTATAATGTAAAAAATTTCATGTTAGAAGAGGAGTTTTAAAATGAGAAGAGTTAATTTTGGTCCAAAACCTTTTATATATCCCATGCCAGTACTAATTGTAGGAACCTACGATGAAAACGGTATTCCCAATGCAATGAATGCGGCATGGGGCGCAATAACTGATTTTGATGAGATTACTCTCAGCTTATCAGAAGAGCATAAAACATCAAAGAACCTGCTTACTACAAAAGCATTTACTGTTAGTATTGCAACTGAAGATATGGTCATTCCCTGCGATTACGTTGGTGTTGAATCAGGGAATAAAGAGCCTAATAAATTTGAATTAGCAGGTTTTCATGCCACTAAAAGTGAGTTTGTTAATGCACCACTTATTGATGAACTTCCAATGGCCCTTGAGTGCAAGGTTAAGAGTTTTAAAGATGATATTCTGGTTGGTGAAATCGTAAATGTTACTGCTGATGAACGAATATTGACAAATGGTAAGATAGATCCAAAAAAATTAAAACCCATTACCTTCGATCCAGTTAATAATGCCTACATAGGATTGGGAGAGAAGGTAGGAAATGCTTTCAAGGATGGATTGAAGCTGAAATCGTAGATAGTTAGCAGATTAATATTTAGGCAATCATAAACAAAGCTGAGTGGTAACTTATAATGAGATCTTTTGATGAATTGGAACATTAATAAAATCCGGTTATTTGCCCAAGTAACCGGATTTTACTTTCATTTAACTTTATGTTATTAAATTAAACAAGAAAATTACTTAAATATATTTATTATCTTATCTTTATTGTCAATTATGAATTTCAACATTTGACGATTTGTTTTTGCCAAATCCTGATACATATCATTGCTTTGAAAAAAGGCAATACAAATCATTTGAATAGAGCAAATGACATAGAAAACCCCATCTTTTTCTTCTTTAGTTAGTTTACTTTCCTGGTCATAGCCATATAGAATGCCCTTAAGTATCTCTAGCCATTTCTCATAAGCTTCAGCATTACCCTCAGATAGAATGCCAGTTGCACAGTAGCAGACATCCCACAAGCGAATATTAATTTCACTCAAATCAAAATCTATAAATCCACTCACCTCGTCACCGTCAAACAAAATATTACTGGGATTTGGATCCCTATGAATGAGTTGGTTTGGTAACTTGCTGTATAGTCTTCCGAAACTTTCAACATAATCATCAAAAAAACTGTCATTAATATTCATATCCCATTGATTGTTTTGCTTCTTTACATTAGGTAGTGCCCAGACTATGACGTTTTCATAAAGATTAACTTCATCGGCTGTGATGTCTTTTTGTATAGTCTTTAGTGCTTTGTGAAGCAGCGCAATACTTCTGCCGTATTTTTCACCAAACTTGATACGATTATCACCAAATCTATGGGTTCTTGACAGGGGATTACCTTTTATACCACGCGTTAAAATAAAGATATCCTTACCATCCAAATATTCTTCTCCGGTTTTTGTTAATATTGGCAGGGACGAAGAAAAACCTTGATTGTAAAGAGCCTTAGAAATCTTAAGGGTTTTCATTATAACTTCACGTTTTCCAGTTTTCAGGATATAATCATTGCCTACTGTCCATAAATTTCCTGTAACTCTTGAACCATCCATTAAATAAATATCGCTAATAGGTAAATTTTTTTCAATATCCCAATTCTCCAAAATATTTTGTAGTTCTTTTTTGGTATACATATTTACCACCTCAGGCATTTTTGGCTTATGCTCTTTATAAATGCTAAGATACTTTCTCGGAGAACAACCATACATCTTTACAAATGCCTTGTAAAATCCTGCATAAGTATCAAAACCATACTCTAGAACAACATCTATGGCTTTACGACCGCCTGCGATTTCAGCAAGGGCATGATCAAGACGGCGTTTTAAAATATAGCCTGAAATTGAAGAACCCACAACATATGAAAATAAACGATAATAATGATACGTAGAATAATTGGCCATTTGTGCCAATTCTTCAGCAGTAATATCAGTCTTTAGATTTTGTTCAATGTATTCCAGTGCAGTTTTGATTACTTCAGGATATTGCATGGTACGTCTCCTTTCACAAGGTGGTTTAAGTATACTACATAGCTTGTAGAAAAACATTTCCTGTACTGCGATTATATTGAATTTGATTAAAAAATAAAAGTAATTAATAGTCCATATTTTGAGAACTACAATGATAAGGCACTAAAGGATAAGATAGATGGATTATCCCAACACAAAGGGGAAGGTCAGGATTATTATCCTAGTTTGAAATTATCAGGAATAAGGGATATAATGACAATAATGGATTTATTTTAGTTTAGCAAATTACTATAAAATATGAAACGGAAATTGATAAAATGAAGAAATATGTTAAGGTGACCGTACAAGACGTTGATGATTATTTAGAAAAATACTTTGTACTGGTCTGCTCTTTAAGAAATTCCAGAAAGAAGGCAAAAAAACTGGCAATTGTGGAGGTTTTGTGTTGTTTACTTCCACTTAAGGCATCCTTTATTGTTAATGGTCCCTTAGGTGATGTCAAGGGATTGATATCTTTTTTTGTATTGAAGGAATATAAAGATCTTCTTCCCAGTTATTTAAAAAATCTGGGGTATTGTAATAGATTCTATGAGTTGGATTTCGAAAATCCTGAGCTTGAAAGCACTAGTGACATTCATAGTATAAACACACTAATCTGGAAAAAACGAAAATTTTCTATTCAGCCATTCTATAAACAAAGTGAAGAAGTATATATTAAACAGTCACCTCACAATAGGCATTTTAGAATAATAGGTTATGATAATGAAGTAAAAGACGTATATGGATACCGTGGAGATGGAAGTGAAAAAGGCAGAAGAGCTCTGCCTGTAGAGGATGCCAGGTGCCTGGTGAATCTAGCACTACCATCCAAAATAAACACAATGATCGATCCTTTTGCAGGTGGTGGCGGTATCATATATCAAGCAAAGTATATTAATGAAAATATAGAAGTTTTCAGTATTGATATAGACAAGTCAATAGAGCCAGGTCTGGTTTTATACGGTTCTAAACATTATGTAGCTAATTCAGCAGATATTAACCTGGACACACACGTTTTTGATGCAGTAATAACTGAGGTCCCTTTTACACCAGATGCATTAGATGATATTTGTAACACCCTTAAAAATTTTGATTCATACCTAAGTCCCCATGGAAGAGTTGTAATAATGCTTTCAAAACAACAGGTTGAGGTTATTAAAAAATGTATTAAAGAATTAAATTGGTATACTGTTTTGTCCTCTTTGGTGAACCGAAGGGGTATGCCGGTAGTAGTCAAGGTATGTGTTAAATCACCTAAGATATATGAACAAGCCAAAGAAATCATAAAAGTTATAAAAGGCATTTATTAGTTTACTAATCTTTTTATGAGATAGCTTTTCGATAAACTTGGGCTGCCCATCCCAATACCAAAACGGTCAATGGCACTATAATAAGAAATGCATATAAAACCGCTGAGCTATTTATAGTACCCTTAGCTAAAGTTCTAGATGCTTCTACAGTGTAATAAAGGGGATTAATATGAGCAATTATCTGTAACCATTTGGGACCAACAGATATGGGTAGCATTGCACCAGAAAGCAGAGTAAGAGGTAATTGCAAACCTGTGACCACAGCAGCCAGGCTTTCAATGTTTTGAAAGATTAGTCCTAGGCTAGCAGACCAAGCTGAGATAATTGCTGTCATCATAGAGAGCAATAGCAGCATAACAGCCGAACCAGCCCAATGGATATCAAAACCAAATATAGAGCCTATTAGTATAACAAATAATGCCTGAATGATAAATATAATAACATCTCTTAGTACTGGACCAAACATCAATGAAAAGCGGCTTATTGGCATAACTCGAAAGCGTTCTATTACACCACTTTGCAATTCCCATACTACTCCCCATCCTGCACCCATTCCAGAACCGAATGCCAAAAGGGACAGAATGCCAGGCAGGAAAAGATTGAGCACATTATCATCTGCAATATTTAATCCCTTTAACAAAGGTCCAAAAAATATTAAGTATAGTAGAGGAGTGATTAAACCTGATATAATCCAAACAGGCTGCCTTATGGTTTCCAGGGCTTTTCTCTTAAATAGCAGCGCTATTTCAAGGAACAGTTTCATACAAATTACTCCTTTCCAGTATCTTGTAATCTTCGACCTGTTTGTTTAAGAAATACATCATCTAGGGATGGTTGAGACAGCGATATATCGTCTATATTTATTTCCTGTTTCTTAAATATATCCAAAATAATAGGCAGGGCAGCACTTCCTTGATCAACGTAAATATAGATGGTTTCACCTTTTATGAGACATTCCCTAATCAAGGCTTTGTCTTTGTTTTCTAGAATGTTTATAAGGGATAAAATGTTTTCTAATTGATCTCTCTGACATTTTGATCTTACCATAATAACATCACCAGATATTTGGTTCTTTAGCTCTTGAGGAGAACCTTTGGCTATAATCTCGCCGTGATCCATAATGGCCAAGTTATTGGCTAGTTCATCTGCTTCTTCTAGGTAATGTGTAGTTAAGAGAATTGTCATTCCCTCAGCTCTAAGCTTCTCAACATACCCCCAAATGTTATATCGACTATCAGGATCCAGACCAGTAGTTGGTTCATCCAGGAATAAAACATCAGGCCTATGTATTAGTCCTAGTGCTAATTCAAGGCGTCTTTTTTGTCCTTGGGAATAAGTTTTAGGCATTCTGTCAATGATCTCATTTAACTCTAATATATCCATCAGTTTTTTTGCCTCTGTTTTTACTGTATCACGATCCAAACCATAGAGCCTTCCTGCCAAAATTAGATTTTCCCAGCCAGTAGCATTTGGATCAGATCCTCCTAACTGGCCAACATATCCTATATGTTTGCGCACCATGTTAGATTGTGTTTTTACATTATATCCGGCAACATATGCTTGACCTTCATCAATGGGAATTAAAGTTGATAGCATCCGCATTGTTGTTGTTTTACCTGCACCATTAGGACCTAATAGAGCAAATATCTCACCTTTGGAAATATCTAGAGAGACATCTTTTACTGCTTCAACTATTCTATTTCTGTGTCTAAAGGTCTTCTTTAAATGGATGGCTTCTATTACAATCATTTAAGGCCCTCCTTTATTTATGATGTGAAGCAATAACTGCTTCGATAATTAGATGTAAGCCAGTAGCTAGCACGAAAGGAATCCAAGCGTATCTCCAACCTAATCTAAAGCCTACTAAGGGTATTGCACCAAAAGTAAATATCCATAAGGCAGCTATAATTTTTCCAAATATCATCATTGTTTTCGGGTCTGAATAGTGCTCCATCTGTTCTTGATTGATGGCTTTGCTTCTGCTTTGTTCAGTTAATCCTAAATATATAAAAGCTATTGTGGAAGGTATGCTAAAAATCATAAAAACTCCTAAAACTTTAGCCAGCTGGGTTCCCTTTAAAAATGTTAAGCCTGCGATAAACACCCCTGAAAGAAATACCATGGTGGATATACTATAGACTAGTGCTCTTTTCTTTATCATTCCGTAATTATGTTTGGTTTCTTGTGTTAGTCCAAAATAAGCAAATATTCCAACTGATATAATAAAAGAGGGCATTATTGTGGCCGTTGTTCTTAATAAATCATTGGTATCAAAGTATGTCATACCAGATAGCATTATTCCCAATAGTAGAATAGTGGAAGCTATTATATAACCAATTACATGCTTTGTGCCAACAGGCTGTTTTTTATCAATGGCCTGACATACTTCCTGATGAGATGTTTCTTTTAGTCCTTGGATAAGTTCATTCATATTTCCTAGCTCAGATATAGCCCTTTTAAAAGCTTCATTCTCGTTATAACCTTCATTAATAATATCCTCTATTTTCTCTAATAAATTAGAAACAACCTCTTCTTTTAATTCAATGACTTCGTCTGTGTCATAAATCCCAGAAAATAAGCTGTCTATGTAATTTTTTACTCTTTCCTTCATTTCCCACCCTCCTTATATTAATTTATCGATTACTTTTTTGGCAAATTCCCAATCTTTCTTGTTTAGTTCATATTCGTTTTTACCCAAAGAAGATATCCTATAATATTTCCGCCTACCGCCCTGGGTTTCATCGCCCCAATATGAATTTATGCAACCGGCCTTTTCTAAACGTCTGAAGCTTGAATAGAGAGTAGCTTCTTTTATCTCATATAATCCGTTACTTTTTTCTATTATTCTTTTGTATCTTCCGTATCCGTAGTTATAACCCTCCAGTAATATACCTAAGACTATTGTATCTGTGTGACCTC
>JAAYGY010000072.1 GCA_012735575.1 Clostridiales bacterium | reverse complement strand
CTAAGTCTTCTAATTCGGTCTCCCATGGATTCCATATATACCACTCCTCATATTTCATTATAAATATTATGTAGAAAAATTCAATATAAATTACCAATTCGTCTTACTTTTGTGAAAAGCTTACCAAAAAGGAAATGCATTTTGTAGCACATTGCCAATTTGGCAATTACATATTGACATAGAAAATGTATTCATAGTAATATAAAATTACCAAAATGGCAATGTAAAAAGGAGGAAAAATATGAATGTCCAAAAACTCAAAGGTGCACGAGTAGCTAAAGGCTACACCCAGGAGCATATGGCAGAAAAGCTAGACATATCAACAAAAACCTATAATCGAAAGGAGCTAGGAATAGTGGAATTTAATCGTAGAGAAATAGCTAAGTTAGTGGAAATACTTGATCTTACAACAGAAGAGATAAGCGAAATTTTTTTAATCTAAAACTTGCCGATATGGCAACTTATAAAGAAAGGGTTGAGATTATGAATAAGGTTAGTACAGAAAAAAGCAGACAAGAGAACAGAATTACTCTAACTGCCAGCGAAGTTGCTGACATGCTAGGTATGAGTAAAAGATTTGTTTACGAGTTAGCTCAAAGAGGAGAACTCCCTTGTATTCGTTTTGGTAGAAAAATTCTATTTTCACGTCAAGCTATTCAGAACATGATAGAAGAATCTTAAAGCTACAGGAGGCTGATAAGGAGGAAAGAGATATGCAAAAATTTGTTATCAATAGCCGACGATTATATCAAATATCTGATCCACTTTCTGTTACAACAGAACTCAACCGAATTGCACTTCAGCTAATAGATGGAGGTTGGAAAATAAAAAGAGGAGATGCCGGAACTGTGATACTCACCCTTCGAGATGGAGAAATCCACTACATACCTACATCAAGAGGAATAGAAGAGATTATATTCGAAAGGAGTATTGATAATGAATAATGCAATTTTACTAGGTAGAATAACCAGGGATCCTGAGTTAAGGACTACCCAAGGAGGCACACCATATTGTAGGTTTACATTAGCAGTAGACAGAGGCAATGATACAGCAGATTTTATTCCCTGTGTTGTATGGGGGGATAATGCAGAAAATTTAAAGAAATATGTTCGCAAAGGTAGGCAGCTATTGGTACAAGGAAAACTCCAATCAGGTAGTTATCAGGATAGTCAAGGGGTTACTAGATACACTTTAGATTTGTTTGCATATAGAATAAAGTTCCTTGCTATTCCAAGAACACAACAAGAAATCGAACCAGAATTTAAACCTATAGATGATGAGGCACTTCCATTTTAACAAATTAATTGCCTTGTTATGAATGTATATAGCCATTATTAATAGCTTTAGGACAAGCGTTTATGCCGCGAAAGTCCATTTACTTGGAGAAGCAAGGGGATTACCCTCCCCGAAGGGGGGAGGCTCCTGACCCGCAGAGCTAATCCAGCAGAGGTAGAGGTGCCTCCCGCAAGCCTCCCCGATCCCCTTGCAGAGGCTCCAAGTCAATGGAACCGTGGAATAAATGCTCCCAGCTATATAAGATAGTCTAGCCTCCTATTTCTAAAGGAGATTTAATATCTATGAGTCCACAAACTAGATGTATTGTGATGAATCTCTTAGATGATGAATTGAATCGTCATATTAAAAAGCTTATGAACTCAACAGTTGGATTACATCAGATCCGAATTTATAAATTTATTGATATTGTTAATGCAATGGAAGAATTGAATAAAAAGTATTTTTATAACTCTAACACTAATGAGCCTATGAGCCTATAAGATTAGTCCCGATATATTGTTCCTCAGTAGACAAAAGGAGGATGGAATAAGATGAAACTATCAATAAATCTTTTGTCAATTTTTAAAATCATAGATAGAGCTATAAAAGAAGCACAACAGATGGAAGACAAAATCTTTATCTGTTATAAAATAGGGTATTTGATGGCCTGTAAAGGAATTCTTTATGCTATATGGCCTGAATCTGCTAAAAATGATAAGGCCTACTATCTAATTGAAGAAAAGACTAAAGAAATTCAAAGAATAGTAGACGAGATATGCAGGATGGCAAAACAGCAATGACAACTTTTTACTTCTCAAAAATAAGCCCCCGTATTTGTAATACGGAATACGGGGGCGCAAAATACATAATGAAATTGGGTAATAGGCATGAATACTAACTTAACTTGTGTTATTGATTGGTTACAGTTTACTATCCATGGCCTTACCTATGATGAGGTGATTTTGCAGGTATTAAAACATAGTCTTGCAGAATATATTCTTCTACCTAAAGGAAGATATGGATATAAAACTCAATATATTAATGGAAATATAAGCGTCTTATGTGATGGAACAGAGGATATGGGCGTTCATGTGATACTAACAGGAAAAGGTTGCAGGGAATATGAGAGTACAGGAGAATTACTGGAGCTTATGGATAGAGTAATGTTCTACAATGGTGTATGTACCCGAATAGATCTAGCTGTTGATGATAAAACTGGCCAAATCATAAAGTTTAAAGAAATGATTAAGTTTGCTAATAAGGGACACGTTATTTCCAAATGGAAAACCACAACGGAAATAATCAAAAGAGAGCTAAAGGATGGAAAAATTATAGGACATACTCTATCTATAGGTTCCCGTTCTTCTAAAATCTATTTAAGAATCTACGATAAGGCTATGGAGCAAGGAATCTCAAGTCCGTGGTATCGAATGGAACTTGAGATTAAAGATGATAGAGCAGAGGTTTTACAAAATATCTTGCTCTTTGAGACAGGTGTAGGTAGAGTATTTAGTGGTATATTAAATCAATATATCCGTTTTGTAATTCCTAGCTCTGACAAAAACAAAAGCCGCTGGGAAACCGCCAAATGGTGGACAGAACTAGTAGATAGTGTAGACAAAGTTAAGCTTACTAGAAAACCTAAAGAAAAGACAATTGAGGAAGTAAGGCAGTGGGTGAAAAAACAGATAGGACCAACCTTAGCAATGTTGATGATACATGATGAAGGAGATATGACTAATTTACTTAAAATTATTCACTCAGGAAAGTATAGGCTTAAGCAAAGGCACTTCCAGATATTAAAAAATGCTCAGAAAGAAAGTAAAACAGAAAATTTATAAAACAATGTAAAATTAAAAAGCTTCTTTAAGGAGCTATTTAATTATTTATCAAATAAATTACAGAATT
>JAAYGY010000071.1 GCA_012735575.1 Clostridiales bacterium | reverse complement strand
GACGGCAGACGAGAATCCTTCGATAGAAATAAAATTATGACAGGTCTATTAAAAGCCTGTGAAAAAAGGGCTATAGCTATAAATGAATTAGATAAGCTGGTACAAGATATAGAAAAATCTATATACGGCTCAATGGAACAGGAGATAACAAGTCAAAAAATAGGGCAGATGGTCATGGAAAGGTTAAAAGATTTGGATCAAGTGGCTTATGTACGATTTGCATCGGTTTACCGCCAGTTTAAAGATGTGAATAATTTTATAGATGAACTAGAGAAGATGTTACGGGATAAAGGGTCTCAAGAAGATTGAGGCTCTTTTTTTATGTCGAATACAACTATTATCACATGGGCAATATAAAAATAATTAGAAAAGCAATCAAAATATAAATGAGGTGAGTATATGTCATTAGGCTTGACCTTATTAGTTGTAGCCGGCATTTTGTTTTTGTTTGGTATAGGACACAATATTTTAGATAGAATGAGGCTAAGTGATAAAGCGGCTCTACTATTTATGGCAGGAATCATAGTAGGCAGCCTAATTCCCAATATTCCTTTGGGCAGAAGGCTTTCTATAAATATAGGAGGAGCCATAATTCCCTTAATACTGGTAATATATGTATTTACAAAGGCAGGGACCGGCAAGGAAAAAACCCGTGCAATAGTAGCTTCTATATTGGCTGGTATAGGTGTTTTTATTGCTAGTAGGCTATTGCCCCATGAACCCGAAACCATGTTGATTGATCCCAACTATGTATATGGCATAATAGCGGGAATTATAGCCTATCTATTTGGCAGATCCAGACGCGCATCCTTTATTGCGGGGATAGTTGGTGTTTTATTGGCAGATATAGTACAGGGAGTTATTAACTATATGAATAATTTGCCAACTCCTGTTCGATTAGGAGGAGCTGGAGCTGTTGATGCAGTGGTCATATCAGGTTTTCTAGCAGTATTACTAGCCGAAATTGTAGGAGAGATACGTGAAAAGATACAGGGAGGTACACAAAAAAAGAATATGGGGTATGATAAGGGGGAATTTATAAGACTAGCAGATTTTGATGGTCAGGAGGAAGGGGAAGGTGAAGGTGAAAAACAAAAGTAAGCTAATTGGTACTATAATCATGTTTTTTATTATCTTTGCTTCTATACAACCTACAAAAATAAGTGTGGCTGACAACTGGTATGAGGATGAACCAGGCTATTATACCCTTTTTGATGAAAACGGAAATGAGCTTACTACCATGGCTAGTGAAATGTTTAAAGATGATGAATATATAAGTAGTGACAACAAGCATTATTCCATTTCAAGGGTTAATAAAGAAGAGAAAAGCGCATACGCCAAATATCTAGGTGATATAGAGCTTCCTGAGTTTGAAGAGGTTCAAGAACTTTCTATGCAAGTAGCTGCACAGCAAAATAAAGATAGGAGTATACTAATATACTGCACCCATAGCTCTGAATCCTATGTTCCTAGTGATGGAACAACTGCAATCCCAGGTAAGGGCGGGATATTTGACGTAGCGGAAAACTTTAAGAATGCATTACAAGAAAAGGGCATAAAAACTGTACTGGATAAAACTTCCCACGACCCCCATGATGCTGGTGCATATCGTCGTTCCAGGCAGACAGCTGTTGAACTTATAAGAAAGAATATGCCAGTTGCAGCAGTATTTGATATTCATAGGGACGCTACGCCCAAGCATACCTATGAAACTCAAGTTAATGGGGAATATATGAGTAAGGTAAGGATTGTTATAGGTAAACGAAACCAAAACAGAAAGGCCAATGAGGAGTTAGCTTATAAGATAAAGGCCATAGCTGATAAAGCCTATCCTGGTTTGATAAAGGATATATATATAGGTAGAGGTGAATATAACCAGGAGTTATCCCCTCGTTCACTGCTCTTTGAATTTGGTACTCATGAGGTAAGTAAAGAAGCAGCAATAAAATCCGCCCAATATATGGCTGATGTGGTTAACAAAGCTATATATGGAGGAATTTTTAAGGCTAAAGATAAAACCGATGACAAAAAGTCAGAAAAGAGGGAAGAGCAAGGATTGGAGAAAAGGCCAAAAGAGCAGGGCTATAGGGTATCTCCAATAAGTCAAGAAGAGCAAAAAGGCGCAGGCAGAGGTATACTATGGTTTATTATAGTTGCTGCAGTTAGTATCGTAATCTTTGTATTGATCAGCAAAAGTGGAGACGAGATATCGGGAAGTTTTAGGAATATGTTCGGCAGAAAAAGGAAGGAATAACTAATAATCAATAGTAATTATGAGGAGACGGGCCTTGAAAGTAATCTATTATGGCAATAGTGCTACCCATACTGCCTATGCCATGGCAGCTATCCATATAGGAAACTATGAAAAAGGAAGGCTCCCCTGTTTAGAAGACATACTAAGACAGTGGGAGCTGTGTTTTATATATGGATTTCAAAAGGGCAACCTTATATATATGGGATTGGATGATGAACTTAGAGAGATATATGTTATAGGATGTGGTACTCATGGAAAAATGTTAAACAGGATCTATAATGGTTTTAATACCATATATAATATTGAGGAAAGTATTCATTTTATAAAAGCTCATATAGGAGAATGGGTGCCCAGATTTCTAGTTGTATTGTCAATGCAATTTCCTAGTTTAAAACCCATAATAAGACACCTTTTTATTATTTGGTATAAAAAGATGTATCCTTTATGGTTTAAAATAGTACAAAGGGAAAAGGAAAAACTTATAAAAGGAAAAAAGCTATGAAACTATTTTACCATTGTTTTGGAGGCGCACATACTTCTATAACATGTGCAGCTATACATTTAGGATATTTGCCAATGGACAGGGTTCCAGGTTCACAGGAGTTTAATTCGGTACCCTATTACGATAAAATGGAAGACAAAAATTGTGGAACACCTATATATTTAGGTAGAGACGAGCTGGGCATTGATATCTATGCCATAGGTCTAAAAAATGCTTGTCATATCATGATACCTGCCATTAAAAGCTATTTAAATACCAATGATATCCAGTCAAAGGACTTATTATTTGTGGAATCTTTGGTCAAACTTCATCCAATCACAGGTATTGGGGGATTTTTGTCTAGAAAACTACATCTGGTCTCCATAGGTCGTCCATTAACTGTTTGGGGTATAAGAAGGAGATATGGGGTTTTTGTAGAAATAGTATCCAGGGTTAAAGAAAGTTTATCTGGAGATATTGGAATATCTTGACTTTAGAAATCTTTTACTTGATAATAGTAATGCTATATTATATAATTAGTAGCAATTAAAATAATTAGTAGCAGGTAATAAAATCTAGTAACAAGAGGTGGGTATATAGTGAAGGACAAAGCCCATACCATAGCCAGCATACATTCTGGTAGTATTGCTGATGAGATGGGGATAGAGCCGGGCGATAAATTAATAGCTATTAACAATACCAGGATTATTGATGTTTTGGATTATTTAGAGTGGCTTGATCAGGATTATCTGGAAATAACTATCCAAAAGAAGGATGGAGAACAATGGATTTTAGAAATTGAGAAGGATGTGGATGAGGATCTGGGCATAGAGTTTGAAATGCCTTTAATGGATAAAAAGAGGGCCTGTGCAAACAAATGTATATTTTGCTTTGTAGACCAGCTTCCACCTTCATCACGCTGTAGTCTTCAGTTTAAAGATGATGATTGGAGGCTGTCATTTTTAATGGGTAATTATATTACTCTCACTAACCTTTCACCTTTGGATTTAAAACGGATATATGAAAAATCCATAAGTCCTCTATATGTTTCCATTCATACTACCAATCCAGAGCTAAGGGAAAAAATGATGGGAAACAAAAGAGCAAGTGAGATAATGGATATACTAGAAGGTTTCCGTAAAAACAGGATTTCTATTCATTGTCAGATTGTGCTGTGCAGGAACATAAATGATGGGAAGGAATTGGATAAAACTCTGGAAGATTTATGGTCTTTTCGTGATATAATAAAATCGATAGCTGTTGTACCCGTAGGTTTAACGGGATATAGGGATGGGTTAGAAAATATTGTACCCTATGATAAGGAATCTGCAGCTCAGCTTATAGATCAGGTAGAGAGATGGCAAAGATTTTTTAAGAAAAACATTGGTACAGCCTTAATATTTACAGCTGATGAATTTTATGTAATGGCGGATAGAACCATGCCTGATTATGATGACTACGAAGGTTTTCCTCAGATTGAAAATGGAGTAGGTTTAGTGCAGAAGTTTTGCCATGAGTTTGCTCAAGCAATAAGAGATATAGAGGGTAAGGCACTGGATCAAGGTGATCTTTCCATAGTAACTGGGGAATCAGCTGCAAAGGTTATGGAAGAAGCAGGCCAAATATTAAGAGAAATTACAGGTAAGACTATCTATGTATATCCCATAAAAAATGAATTTTTTGGAGGGCAGGTTACTGTTGCCGGTCTTATTACTGGTGGTGATATTATCCGAGGACTTAGGAACAGGCCATTGGGTCAAAAAGTTTTGATTCCTGACGTTATGCTGCGGCAGGGAGAGGATGTCTTTCTGGATGATATGACATTAAAAGAATTAAGTAAACAATTGGGTGTTAAAGTAGTACCTGTGGCAGTAAATGGACAAGCCCTGGTAGATGAAGTAATTTCTAATGAGTAAATGTTTCAGGAAGTTATTCACTTGTCAATAGACAACATGATCAAATGAGGGATAGAAAGTGAAGAACCATTATGCTAGCAAAGATATGAAATTTTATTGATCGTGAAAGGTAGGTGGGAAAATGACAAATCCAATAGTTGCAATTGTAGGAAGGCCTAATGTGGGCAAATCCACCCTATTTAATCAGCTTGTTGGACAAAGAATTTCTATAGTTGACGATCAACCAGGGGTTACCAGGGATAGAATTTATGCTGATACTGAATGGCTGGGCAGAAAAATTACCTTGGTGGACACAGGTGGGATAGACGTAGAAAGTCAAGATGAGTTAATGGTTCAGATGAAGCAGCAGGCTAATGTAGCTATTGAGACATCAGAAGCAGTTATATTCCTGGTTGATGGCAAAGAAGGTATTACTCCCGCAGATCAAGAGGTAGCCAACCTATTAAGGATAGCTAACAAACCAGTTATTTTGGGAGTTAATAAAATAGATGCTCCCCATGAGGAAGATATGATATATGAGTTTTATAATCTAGGTATAGGGGACCCTATTTCTATATCAGCATCCCATAAAAGAGGTTTGGGAGATCTTTTAGATGCAGTGATAGAGCATCTTCCCCAGCATGAGATGCAGGAAGAGGAAGATGATGTAATTAAAATTGCTGTGCTTGGAAAACCTAATGTAGGAAAATCCTCTATCGTGAACAAACTCTTAGGGGAGGAAAGGGTAATTGTCAGTAACATACCCGGTACTACCAGGGATGCAATAGATACTCCCTTTGAAGTTGATGGACAGAAGTACATTATAATCGATACTGCTGGCATAAGAAGGAAGAGTAGGATAAATGAGGAACTAGAGAGGTATAGTGTAATTAGAGCTTTGGCAGCTATCCGCAGATGTGATGTGGCACTTCTAGTTATTGATGCCACTGAGGGAGTAACCGAACAAGACGCCAGGATAGCTGGTCTTATACACGATGAGGGAAAAGGCTGCATTGTTATCATGAACAAATGGGATTTAGTGGAGAAAGATACCAACACTATGAACCAATATAGGAAGCAATTAATGAATGATTTAGCATTTATGCAGTATGCGCCTAGCCTGTTTACTTCGGCCCATACGGGACAGCGGCTGAATAGGATAATTGAAATGGTTAATGAGGTCTATGTCCACTGTACCTTTAGAATTTCTACTGGGGTATTAAATGATTGTATTGCCGACGCTGTAACTTTTACAGAACCACCAACAGACAAGGGCAGAAGGCTAAAAATTTATTATGGAACACAGGTAGCTGTAAAGCCTCCAACTTTTGTCCTATTTGTAAATGATCCAGATTTA
This sequence comes from Clostridiales bacterium, assembly GCA_012735575.1. GTDB lineage: Bacteria > Bacillota > Clostridia > Caldicoprobacterales > UBA3941 > JAAYGY01. The sequence continues at coordinate 4,580 of JAAYGY010000071.1, read as the reverse complement.
ATGCATTATTCATACCTAAGGTACTTAGAGAATCAGTTTAGAAAGAGCTTTGGGTTGGAAGGTACACCCATAAGATTCATTTTAAGGGAAAGAAAATCCAACTGAAATGAGAGGGGAGCTATATAATGAGGTATATTCTTATAGCTTTAATTGGTTATTTACTGGGGAATATTTCTTCATCCTATCTCGTGGGTAAGCTTATGGCTAAGATCGATGTGCGAGAGCATGGTAGTGGAAATCTAGGTGCTACCAATGTATATAGGGTGTTGGGCTTAAGAGCTGGTGGTATTGTTTTTTTAACTGATACACTTAAGGGTCTGTTAGCTACTTTAATAGGAATATGGTTAAAAGGTGATATTGGAGGATTGGTAGGAGGTATAGCGGCAGTTGCCGGTCATAACTGGCCTTTCCTGTTAGGATTTAAAGGTGGAAAGGGAATTGCTACTTCTTTTGGAAGTATTGTCATACTTTTTCCCATTATCTCCCTGATACTCTTTATCGTGGAATTGTTGGTCATTGCTTTTACTGGTTATGTATCCCTGGCTTCAATAACTGTGGCAGCACTGTTTCCCATACTGGTTATTGTCTTCAGATATAGTATAAAACATATAATCGGAGCTTTTATTCTGGCGATCTTAGCAATATATAGGCATAGGTCCAATATCTCTAGATTATTAAAGGGACAGGAGAATAAGATAACATCAAGGAAAAACGGAGTAGGGAGATTAAGATGATTAAAAAAGCTTCTATCATTGGTGCAGGCAGTTGGGGTACTGCTCTTTCAATATTACTTGCCAATAAGGGTATAGAGGTAAATCTTTGGGTATATGAGGAGGATGTTTTTAATCAGATTAATAAAACTAGACAAAATCTGCGATATCTTCCAAATATATCTTTACCATCTAATATCCAAGTCTTTAATGATAAGGAACAAGCTATTAGGGGTACAGATCTTATAGTGTTGGCTGTGTCATCCCAAGCGGTGCGAAGTGTTGCTTCTGATATTAGAAGTTATGTACCTGAAGAAGGTATTGTAGTAAATGTTGCTAAGGGATTGGAAGTAAAGAGCTTAAAAAGATTATCTCAAGTTATAGAAGAGGAAATTCCCCAATGCAAAATAGCAGTATTATCTGGACCAAGTCATGCAGAAGAAGTGTCAAAAGGGATACCTACTGCTGTAGTTAGTGCAGCCAAAGAACAAAAGGTTTCGGAATTTGTTCAGGATGCATTTATGTGCCCCAATTTTAGAGTATATACCAATTCAGATTTGGTTGGCGTTGAGTTGGGTGGAGCGCTGAAAAATATAATTGCTCTTGCAGCAGGGGTAAGTGATGGGTTAGGTTATGGTGATAATGCTAGAGCAGCGTTGACTACCAGAGGGATTGAAGAGATTACTCGATTGGGACAGGCTATGGGTGCATTGCCTAGTACCTTTGCAGGACTAACAGGTATTGGAGACCTTATTGTTACCTGTACAAGTATGCATAGCAGAAACAGGCGTGCAGGCATATTAATAGGTCAAGGAAAATCTGTACATGATACCATTAATACTATTGGAATGGCTGTAGAAGGAGTAAAAACCTGTCAAGCTGCCCATGAACTAGCAAAAAAGGTTGGAGTGGAGATGCCCATAACTGAACAGTTGTATTATGTTCTTTTTGAAGGGAAGAATCCAAAAGAAGCTGTTGAGGATCTTATGTTGCGTAATAAAACCTTTGAGAGTGAAGAAGGACTTAATAAATGGCTGTAATTTTTGATGACAACCTGTCATAAACCTTTTCCCCTGACAATATACATTACTATAGATATATGTATGTTGAGATTGTAATGCAATGAATTTGCAATCTAATAACGGGGAGGGAAAAGGTGATGGAGAAATTCGACTTGTATCGGGATATTGCCGAGCGCACCGATGGTGATATATACATTGGGGTGGTGGGTCCGGTAAGAACAGGCAAATCCACTTTGATAAAGAGATTTATGGATTTACTGGTTCTCCCCAATATGGATAATGATTATAAAAGGGAGAGAGCTATAGATGAGATGCCTCAAAGTGGGGCTGGGCGTACTATTATGACTACTCAGCCCAAGTTTGTTCCTGATGAGGCTATAGAGATAACTATCCGCGAGAATGCAAACTTAAAAGTTCGCATGGTAGATTGTGTAGGCTATTTGGTAAAAGGAGCCATAGGCCATATGGAGGGTGATAGCCCAAGGATGGTCCGCACTCCATGGTTCGATTACGATATATCCTTTGAAGACGCAGCTGAACTAGGAACCAGAAAGGTTATTACGGATCATTCTACTATTGGTTTAGTAGTTACTACTGACGGTAGCATAACTGATATTTCCAGATCAAGCTATATAGAAGCAGAAGAGAGGGTAGTTAATGAACTAAAAGAGCTTGACAAACCCTTTGTAATTATTCTCAATTCAAAAAATCCATCTGCTCCAGAAACTATAAATATGCGTGAAGCCTTAGAGGAAAAATATGATGTTCCTGTGCTGTTGTTAGATGTGTTAAATTTAACTTTAGAGGATATAGATGATATTCTCAGTAATGTACTTTTTGAATTCCCATTAACCGAGATTCGAGTTGATATTCCCAAATGGGTCCAGAGCCTTGATGATGATCATTGGTTAATTGATCATATATTTCAATCCGTTAAAGGATTTACCGAACAAGTATCAAGAGTAAGGGATATAGACAGAATAAAGGATACTCTTGAGGATTCAGACTATGTTGAAAAACCGAGCATATCTGAAATAAGTTTAGGAGATGGCAAGGTTAAGGTGAATATGAATACAAAGCCAGGCATGTTCTATAAGGTACTTGGAGAGACCTGCGGGTACAATATAGAAGGAGATTACCAGCTTATTGGGCTCATGAAAGAGCTAACCTTTGCTAAAAGGGAATATGATAAGGTAGCCCAGGCACTGGAGGATGTAAGAACTACTGGTTATGGAACTGTACCTCCCACCATGGAAGAGCTTATATTGGAAGAACCCGAAATCATCAAGCAGGGAGGCAGGTTTGGAGTACGCCTAAAAGCAAGTGCGCCATCCCTACACTTTATCCGGGCTGACGTACAAACAGAGGTATCCCCAATAGTAGGCAGTGAAAAGCAGAGCCAAGAATTAATCAACTATTTACTTGATGAGTTTGAATCTGATCCTACAAAGCTTTGGGAGTCCAATATATTTGGAAAATCTCTGCATGAGCTGGTAAAGGAAGGCCTATCCAACAAACTAATGAGGATGCCAGAGGATGCACAGTTTAAGATTCAAGAGACATTACAGAGGATAATAAACGATGGTAGCGGAGGTCTTATCTGCATAATATTATAAAGGAAATAATACATAATGAATCGTCAGCATCGCTGACGATTTTTATTGTCCGGAACAAAAAATGCAAGGATAGTTTACATCCTTGCATTAAGGTTTCAAAGCTTATTTTATTCCTGTTCTCTATAAGAATTATAAATCCTAATAAGAAGCTCATCTACTTCATATTGGAGATTTGCTATCTGTTCTTGAATGCTTCCCTCAATCTTCTTTAGCTCTTCTAGATATTCTTCTTTTTCTACAAGGGCGGCTTCAAGAAGATTTACGCTTATACTTTTCATATGCCAAGCCCTCCTTTTTATTCTTGCTTATTTATACCCACGCCAAAAAGAATGAAACACATTTATTGCTATATAATATGCTTTACATTGGAACTCTATGATAAAATAGCATATATTGATTGTAATAATAATTAGTGATAATATTTAATTATCTTGTCTTAATGGGAGGAAATATGGAAAAAAAGAAATGGACACTATTATATATAGCCTTGAATATTTTGGTAATAGTATTGATAGGAGTTTTAGATCCTGAGATTAAGGAAATAGATAAAGCATTTAATAGTGTAAGGCTTAGCTGGTTAGTAGGCGGCGTAGCTTTTATGGTCCTATATTGGATAATGGATGGAATCATATTAAATTATACAATAAACTGTATACACAAACAAAAATACTTCTGGAAAAGTTTTAAGGTTGCAGTTATCGGACAATACTATAATGCAGTTACTCCTTTTGCCAGCGGAGGACAGCCTGCACAGGTATATTATATGGCTAAAATGGGGGTATCTGGAGGGTCTGCTAGTTCCATTCTAATAATAAAGTTTTTGGTTTATCAGGTAGTACTTTCTTTATACGGTGCTCTGGCCTTTATATTGAAGGGCATCTATATATACAAATATAATTCTTGGATCTTTTGGTTTTCTGTGGTAGGATTTATTGTCAACGCGGGGGCTCTTGTACTCCTTGTTTTTTTGTCCTTTAATAAGGGTTTTGTAAAAGGCCTGGCTTATAATTTCATTGATTTACTAAATAAAATAAGACTTATAAGGGAGCCAGACAGAACTAAGAAGAAACTTGACTCCCATGTTGAAGATTTTCATATAGGGTTAAGGCTCATTAAGGGCAATACAAAGGCAATATTTAACATGAGCTTAATGACAGCTGTACAACTCCTATTCTTTTTTAGTATTACATTCTTTATATATAAAGGGTTAGGTTTGAATGAGGAGAAGTGGT
>JAAYGY010000070.1 GCA_012735575.1 Clostridiales bacterium | reverse complement strand
ATGGGCCATGCAGTATATACCCTTTCCGATCCCAGGGCTGTTTTGTTGAAGGAAAAGGCAGCTGAACTTGCAGAGGCCACAGGGATGGATAGAGAGTTCAACCTTTATAAGAATGTAGAAAAACTTTCTCCGGAGGTCTTCCGCGAAGTAAAGAAAGATTCAAAAGATATCTGCGCCAATGTAGATTTTTATTCCGGATTTGTTTATAAGATGCTGAATATACCGGAAGATCTGTACACCCCAATCTTTGCCATGGCTAGAATGCCAGGCTGGGCTGCACATAGAATTGAAGAGCTTATAAGTGGAGGCAGAATTATTCGACCTGCCTACAGGAATGTTATTCCAGAGCAGGGGTATGTTTCACTAAAGGAGCGGTGATTGTATAATTGCTATTGACAGTTCACTTTTGACTTCCATGTTTGTTTATACTTAAGGAAAATGGTTTGTTCCGAAATCTTCCAAAATACATCGGCAAGCTGCCTTACGGGTCCCATCTCTGCAGGATTATTACCGGCACTTCCCTTAGAGGGATTCCTTACAGGCCATTGGAAGATTTCTACACAAATCCATTTTCCAGCAATCAGTATATAAAAAACCAGTTTTGTATTTAAACTGGTTTTTCTTTTTATTGAATTGATTTTCTCCTATAAACAAATAATAGTTTTATGTCAGAATAGGAGGAAATCTGTATGAAAAGAATAACTATTTCAATACTATTGTTGGCTTTGCTTATATTATCTTTACCTATTTCTTCTTGGGCTGCGCCTCCTGAAAATTCTGCCAGATCAGCTGTTTTAATGGAGGTGGAATCCGGCAGGGTCTTGTATGAAAAAAACGCCCATGAAAAACTTCCTATGGCCAGCACCACTAAAATTATGACTGCTATTTTAGCCCTTGAAAATTCTCAGCTGTCGGATATTGTCACAGTTTCTCCCAAGGCCTCTGGGATTGAGGGTTCCTCCCTCTACCTGGAAGCAGGTGAAAAGCTAACCATGGAGCATCTCCTCTATGGTTTGATGCTACGGTCTGGTAATGATGCAGCCCATGCCATTGCAGAACATATAGGAGAGACTGTGGAAGACTTTGCCAGTATGATGAACAAAAAAGCGGTGGAGATTGGCGCTAAAAATACCCACTTTGTCAATCCCCATGGGCTTCACCATGAAGATCACTATACTACCGCCTACGATCTGGCCTTAATATCCTCATACGCCATGAAAAACCCTACCTTCAGGGAAATAGTATCTACCCAGTATTATAGGATTCCCTGGGAAGGTCAGCCCTGGGACAGGGTAATTATGAATAAAAATGCCCTGCTATGGAACTATGAAGGCGCTAACGGTATCAAGACCGGATATACCAAGGCGTCCAGAAGATGCTTGGCTTCTGCGGCCCTGCGAAATGATATGCAGCTAGTTGCAGTGGTTTTGGACTGTCAACCCTGGTTTGATGATAGCGCAGCCATACTGGACTATGGATTTTCCAACTATAAAATGACAAAAATCTTTGAAAAAGGAGAAATAGTAGGCCAGATACCTGTAAAAAAAGGTTTTGAAAAAACGGTAGACCTAATGCTTATGGATGATGTATCCATACCCCTGGCAGAAGGGGAATTGGAAAAAATACAAATATCTCTAAAGCATCCTGAATTCTTAAAGGCTCCTGTTACAGCAGGCACCAGGGTAGGCAGCCTGGAAATAATCCTTGAGGATACAAAAATTTCAAGGGATATCTATACTGCTTCTAATGTGAAAGAAAATACCTTCCCCTCCAACCTTAAAAATATAATAAGGCAGTGGGTTGCAAATATGTTTTATTTTTATTGATATCTTTTTCCATTCATTATAGAATATATATTAATGATTTTGAGAATTTGCATAATAGTTGAGTTGTGAGATTTAGTTTTTTGTTAAATTGCTTATATGTATATTCTATATTGGAGGGGTTATATTTTGAAAAATCGCTTGTTCTTACCAATTACAATTAAGGGAAAGACCATTCGCAACAGAGCTGTCATGCCCCCTATGGTTCGCTTTGGGACGGCTGGAAATGACGGTTTTGTCACTGAAAAGCATGTAGAACATTATAGGGAAAGAGCCAAAGGCGGTACCGGTTTGATAATAGTAGAAGCCACCTGTGTACAGAAAGAGGGCAGGCTGTCTGATGATCAGCTGGGAATCTGGTCAGATGAGCATATCCCAGGCTTAAGTAAAATTGTACAAGCCTGTCAAGAACATGGTGCAGTGGTTATGTTGCAGATCCATCACGGAGGGCTAAAATCTCCCTCATCTGTTATCGACCTGCCTGTAGGCCCATCTAAAGATGAAAAGGTGCCCTCAAGGGAACTTACTGTAGAGGAGATTGAACAAATAAAGCAGGATTTTCTACAGGCTGCCCTTCGCGCCAAGGAGGCAGGCTTTGATGGTATTGAACTTCACGGTGCTCATGGATACCTTCTTAATCAGTTTGTATCTCCTATTACCAACCGTCGAACCGATGAATATGGTGGAGATTTGAAAAACCGTATGAAATTATCTCTTGATATTATTGAGACTATCAAACAGGAATTAGGAAATGCAAAGTTTATTATAGGATACCGTATGGGAGGTAATGAACCTACCCTTAAGGATGGCATTAAAATTGCAAAGCTTTTAGAGGACGCAGGAGTGGATCTGCTCCATGTTTCCGCGGGTATTCAAAGCCCTGAGCTTCCACTGCCAGAGCCCCCCAAAAGCTTTCCTTTTAACTGGATAGTCTATTGTGGAACTGAGATCAAAAAAAATGTAAGCATACCTGTTATAGTGGTAAATGGAATCCGCACCAGCAGCCAGGCTGCTTTAGTAATAGAAAACCGGCTGGCTGACTTTGTAGCCATAGGCCGGGGTCATCTAGTGGATCCCTTCTGGACCTATAAGGCTATGAACAAGATGGAGGCAAAACCATGCCTGGAGTGTAAACCCCATTGTCGCTGGTTTACCGATGGGGATCTTTGTCCTGGGCGCTCTATTTAGTATCCTCCAGGCTTTTCTTGTATCTTTCTCTGGCAACACGGATTACTTTTATGGCCGCCTCTTTATCTCTCCATCCCTCAATGGTTACCTCCTTTTCTTCCAAATCCTTGTAGATGGCAAAGAAATGTTCAATTTCTTTTAGAAGATGAGGAGGTACATCCTCCAGACTTTCAATATAATTCCATAAGGGGTCATTCTTGGGGACGCAGAGAATCTTCTCGTCCTCACCCTTTTCATCCCTCATCATAAATAATCCTATGGGGAAAGCCTCTATTAAGCATCCGGGGAAGGTTGACTCCCACACCAGCACCAGGGCATCTAAAGGATCACCGTCCAGGGCCAGGGTTTCGGGGATAAAGCCGTAATCTGCCGGGTAGTGAACCGGTGAAAATAGCATACGGTCAAATCGTATCACCTTTTTTACAGGATCGTATTCATACTTGTTTCTGCTTCCTTTTGGTATTTCTATCATAACATCAAAAGTTTCTCTTTCCATATTATCATTCCTTTCACTGTTAGTTCGATTTAGTTTTTAGATTTTTAAACTATATTTTATAGATTCCGCCATTATATAGCTATTATATATTGGATTTATTGTACCCAAAAAATATTGTATCCAAAGATGTAAGGAAAACTTGTTTTATTTAATATATCAAAAATAAAGCCTGTGAAAAACTATAAAGTATTTACACAGGCTTTGAAGCAGATAAATTTTATAAATATATTTCCCGCTTTATGCTTTAGCTCTTCTATTGGTAATGAGCCTTCCTGTCTGTTTCAAGGCGCTAAACAGCACTGAAACTAAAATAGTGTTTCCAACGGTAGCCGGCAAAACTGCGGTTCCAAAGGCCGGTAGAAAAGCTACTTTGGGCAGTACCCCCATAAGAATAGCCGATAGCAGGAATATAGTACCGCTAAAGAGGGTTCCTAAAATCGGGGTAGCAATGGAAATAACATAGAGGTTTATGCGGGACTTGGCAATACGAATTAAAAAGATAAATACAGCAGTAGTGGCTACCTTATCCACAACATTGGGGAAAAATCCTCCCGGAAGCCCGGTTGTCATCCCTGCGAGTATTCCTGCAGCTATGCCTATTACAAAGCCCAAGGCTATATCATCAAACATTAACAGACATACAAAGAGCATAGCCAACAAGAAGTCAGGTTTCACCGGTGTCCCTGTAGGTGGTACTATGGCGTGTAGTACAAGACCTACAGCTAATAATAATCCTGCTAATACAAAATCCCTTAAATTTTTCATAACTATCTCTCCTCTTCTAATCTCATCTCATAGGGCTCTATCCTATAACTCAAGCCCTTAAATAAACTAAGCTCAGCTCCACTCCTCTCTATTATATTTTATAGGATTTTGCGGATAGCCACTTATTATTTGCTTTTATTCCTGACTATCCATATAATATAATAAATATGATACCAAAAACAATGGGATTTTTCAATACTGAATTTTAGCAAATATTACCTAGGAAAATTTTTTATATATTTTTTATAAAAGCAAAATGTTGTATTGTAAATTTGACTCTTAATCTGATATTATATTACAGTATGTTTATGTTATCTTTTGTGTATCAGGGGGAAAATATTATTATGAGCAATTATGGATTTGATAATGAAATATACTTAGAAAAACAAACCGAGGCTATTTTAGAGAAGCTAAAGCTCTTTCCGGATAAGCTTTACCTTGAGTTTGGAGGTAAGCTATTTTTTGATTATCATGCTTCAAGGGTATTGCCAGGGTTTGATCCCAATATTAAAATAAAGCTTTTACACAGGTTAAAGGACAAGGCCGATATTATACTGTGCGTAAGTGCCAGGGACATTGAACGGAAAAAAATCCGCGCCGACTTTGGCATAACCTATGACATGGATGTCTTAAAACTAATAGATGATTTCCGTGAATGGGGTCTGGATGTAGCAGGGGTGGTCATTACCCTTTTTGACAGCCAGCCTTCTGCCATACATTTTAAAAACAAGTTGGAGAGAAGGGGTATCAAAACCTATACCCACAGGTTTACCAAGGGCTATCCGGCAGATGTGGATACCATAGTCAGCGATGAAGGCTATGGGGCCAACGAGTATATTGAAACTAATAATGAACTGGTTATAGTCACAGCCCCAGGACCGGCCAGCGGAAAACTGGCTACCTGCCTGTCCCAGCTCTATCACGACTACAAGGAAGGGTTAAAATCCGGATATGCCAAATTTGAAACCTTTCCCATATGGAACCTTCCATTAAATCATCCTGTAAACATCGCCTATGAGGCAGCTACAGCGGATATCAGGGATTTTAACATGATAGATCCCTTCCACCTGGAAGCCTATGGTGAAACAACTGTTAACTACAACAGGGATGTGGAGATCTTTCCAGTAATAAAGCGGATATTGGACAAGATTACCTCCGATTCCTCTATCTATAAATCACCCACGGATATGGGGGTAAACAAGGCAAAATTTGGAATAGTTGATGATGAAATAGTTCAAAAGGCTGCTAAGCAGGAAATTATACGCCGATATTTCTGGTACAACGTAGAATATGCCAAGGGCAACTGCGATAAGGAAACCTTGACCAGATCAGAAGTTTTAATGAAAAACCTAAACTTAAGCCCGGAAGACAGGAAAGTGGTCCTGCCTGCCAGAAAGGTGGTAAACGAAAGAGGTGCCGACACCATTGAGGATACATACGAAAGCCTATGTGCAGCAGCCATAGAGCTACATGACGGTACCATTGTTACTGGAAAAAATTCCTGCCTGATGGATGCAGCATCCAGTGTCATACTAAACGCTATTAAGACAGTAGCCGGTATCCCCGATAATATCCATTTACTATCTCCCAATATAATAGAGTCCATACAAAGGTTAAAAGGCGATGTCCTGGGGGAAAAGATAATAGCTTTGAATCTGGAAGAAACCCTTATTGCCCTTAGTATTAGTGCTACTACTAACCCCACCGCCCAACTGGCTCTGTCAAACCTGAAAAAACTGGAAGACTGTGAGGTTCATTTTACCCACATTCAGTCTCCCACAGACGAGAAGGCACTTAGGAAGCTGGGAGTGAATGTAACGGCGGATCCATACTTTCCATCCAAAAATTTGTTTATTATATAAGTTTAAAGCCGAGTATTCCGAGTATTCTGGAATGTTATAAGCAATCAAAATAGGGGCAGGTTTGGCAGGCAGGACCAAACCCACCCCTATTTATTAATTAAACACCTCAGGATTAATAGTAGAGGCCGGCATCTTGCCCTGGAAGAAATCTATGATATTCTGACTGGCTTCTATGGTCATGACCAGCCTTACCTCATGGGTAGCAGTTCCTATATGAGGGGTTAAAACTACATTATCCATCTTTAAAAGAGCCTCAGGTATGTATGGTTCCCTCTCAAAGACATCCAGGCCTGCACCTGCCAGTTTTCCCTGTTCCAGATGCCGGATCAGAGTCTGTTCATCCACTACCTCTCCCCGGGCGGTATTTATTAAATAGGCTGACTCCTTCATTAAATTAAGCTCCCTCTCCCCTATTAGATGGCGGGTTTTGGGTGTAAGAGGAGTATTTAAGGACACAACATCTGATGTCTTTAACAGTTCATCTAGAGGAAGATATTTAACCTGCAGTTTTTCTTCCATCTCCTGGCTTAAGGGAGTTCTATTGTAATAAACCACCTTCATACCAAAAGCCAGGGCCCTGCGGGCAACCGCCTTCCCAATGCGCCCCAGTCCTATAACCCCCAAGGTTTTGCCAAATAAATTCTGCCCCTGGTTCATCTTCATGCCCCATTTTGAACCTGGGTTGTTTCTAAGCCACCTATCGTTCAGCGATATATTTCTCATTACATCTACCATAAGGCCAAAAGCCAGCTCTGCAGTAGATTCAGTTACAGATTCAGGAGCGTTGGCCACTAGTATGTTGTTGCGACTGGCCTCATCAACGTCTACGTTGTCATAGCCTGCGCCATAAACACTGATAATCTTTAGGTTCTTGGCGGCACTAATCATCTCAGCGTCCATCCTGTGACCAGTAAGCAGTATTCCATCGAAATCCTGAATTATTGACAGCACCTCATCCCGGGTATATCCTCCCTTTTCCGGGTGGGTAACCTGAAAAGCTTTTTTAAGAGCATCCATGCCAGGGCCGGTTAAGGCTGAAGTAACTAATATTTTCTTCATAGATTTTCCTCCTTGGATTTTTACCATTGATAAAATATATTATCATTATATAATTATAAGAAGATATTGTACATCCCTTTAAATATGAGTTGCTTTTTGATATAATTGTGATTGTGTATAATAAGTTTCTTTGGTAAAATCAGATATTGCAAGAAGCTTATTCAAAAACTACATAAAATAGGGGAGGTATTTTCATGGAATATCGCAAGTTTGGTAATCTTGGTTTTGAGATCTCCACTTTTGGTTTTGGATGTATGCGTCTGCCTTTGGAGGTTCAGCCTGATGGTACCACAGATCCATCCAAAATAGACGAACAGGAAGCAATTAAGATGATTCATTACGCCATTGACAATGGTGTAAATTATTTTGATACTGCCTATCCCTATCATGGGGAGAATAGTGAACTGTTATTAGCCAAGGCTTTAAAGGATGGATATAGGGAAAAGGTAAAGATTGCGACAAAGCTACCTGTATGGAAGGCAAAAACCTATGAGGATTTTGAAAAATTATTGGATGAGCAGTTAGCTAAGCTGGAAGTGGACTATATTGACTTTTATTTGCTCCATGCTCTATCTAAAGACAGATGGGATCAAATTAAAGAATTAGGTGTGCTGGACTTTTTAGACCAGGCCGTGGCATCGGGTAAAATAAAATATCCCGGCTTTTCATTCCATGATGAGCTGCCAGTCTTTAAAGAAATCATTGACTCCTACGACTGGAAAATGTGCCAGATTCAGCTGAATATTCTAGATCAAGATTATCAGGCTGGTGTTGAAGGTATGCGTTATGCTGCCTCTAAAGGTATTCCAGTGGTTATCATGGAACCCCTCAAAGGCGGAAGGTTGGCTCATAATGTACCGGAAGACGTTCAGGCACTGTGGGATCAGGCCGAGACTAAGCGGTCTCCTGTTGAATGGGCATTTAGATGGCTGTATAACTTCCCAGAGATCACAGTTATTCTAAGTGGCGTCAGCACCATGGAACAACTGAAGGATAACATTGAAATCTTTAGCAAGGCCGCTCCCAATTCCATGGACGAAAAGGAGCTGGAACTGGTACAAAAAGTTAAGGCACTCTATGACAGCAAGATAAAAGTTGGCTGCACTGGCTGCAACTACTGTGTACCTTGTCCTTCCGGAGTAGAAATTCCCCGTATCTTCAGTCTATATAATGACTATTCCATCTATGGAGGTTCTGAAGAGTTTAAGGAATGGTATAAGAACCTTATGGACGAGGGAAAAGACGCTTCCAACTGCGTTGAATGTGGACAATGTGAAAGCGAATGTCCTCAACATATATCCATAATTGAAAGACTAAAAGAAGCCCATGAGGTTTTAACAGCCTGAATTTGACAATCTGAATAAACTAAAATTTAAAGCCTGAAAACTTTTATAAGCTTTCAGGCTTTTTGATACTCATATTTCTATAATCTAATTTCTAAACTCTTATTACATAGTCTTCCTTTCTTGGTTTTGGTTCGGGATATTCACAATCCCTGTAGCCCAGAATACAATTTCCTATGCCTACATACTTTTCATCAATGCCCCATTCTTTAAGCAAGGCTTTTCCCTCTTCATCCTCAAACATTTCCCTGGCCCTGTGGATCCAGCAGGAATCCACTCCAAGGGAATAGGCAGCGTTCATAAGATTGCCCATTACCAGGCTACCGTCCTCTATATATGTATGCCTGGTGCTATCAGCTAAAACAATGATAACAGTTGGTGCACCATAGAAGGGATCATCGTCAGGATTACCCGTGTACTTTGCGTTAAGCCTGGAGAGTTTTTTGATTAATTTTTCATCCTGTGCTACTACCATAATAGGAGATTGAGCTCCCATTCCTGTAGGAGCATACATGCCGGCCTCCAGTATCAGATTTAACTGCTCCTGGCTTATCTGCTCCTTTTTATACTTACGGATACTCCTTCTTTCCTTTAAAACCCTTATAGTCTCATTCATCTTTTATCACCCCATTTTTTATTATGCAATAATATGAATGATTAAATTGTCTATAATTTACTGTAATGTAGATATATCATAGGACTATAAACCTTGTTATATCTTGTTATATCTGCTGTATATAATTATATCTCTTATATCTAAACATGTCTTACATTCTATTAAGCCTAATGACTTAAGTATATTTGGTTTGGGGTCTATTCTACTCCTTGATACAAGCCCACTGTTCTGCTTACATCCATTACAAAGATAATCCCTGCACCTGGTTTTTCAATGTCTAATCTATCCTTTATGGCATCTACAATAGCCTGGGTTTTATCTGCCTTTGAAAGAATCAGTACTATTTCCTTTTCCGGTTCAATTTCAATATTAAATAAGGTCTCTTTCTCCTTAGTCCCGGAGCCCCTTCCATGTAATATAGTTCCCCCGGTAGAACCGGCGGATTTGGCAGCTTCTAGGACCTCGTCCATTGAACCCTTGTTTACAACAACAAAGATAGCTTCGTAACCCAAATTATTCACACCTTTCTCTTCAGGACTGGATATTTTTTCTGTTCCATCTATTGCGGAACAATATTTTACCGGCATAGAAAAAGCTATTCCATGATGAGGCTTATCCAGGTGAAATCTTTTAATTACCTTTTCATAAAAAGCATCCTCTGATTCCTGGTCAATAATGGTAAAAAAGATTTCCTTTCTTGTGTCTGTAATCCCAAGTATATTAAGCAGCTCACTTTTTACCGTACCTCTGCCTAAAATTATGGTCCCACCTTTTCCTCCGGCTTCTCTATATAGCCTAAATAGCTTAGTTCCTTTTCCAAAATCCATTATGCTCCAAAACAGTACCAGACCCTTGTTAAGTGAGTCCATATCTAATAACTCTCCTTTTTTGATTTAATTTTAAAAATAAAACCAAGTAACTGAATAGCCACTAACGGCGTCATAGCTACCATGGCAATAACACCAAAGCCATCTACCATAACATTTGCTGTTGGAATTGCGCCTGCAGCCCCTTGGGCAAATGCCAGAACAAAAGTAGCGGTCATAGGCCCAGATGCTACTCCTCCAGAATCGTAGGCTATACCCACAAAAATTGGGGGTACAGCATAGGACATTAAGGCTGCCAGGGCAAAACCCGGCAATAGAAAGTGCCATAGTTTCAAAGAAGGTATCATAATTCTTAACATGGACATAGATACAGCAAGGGCTATACCTGCAGATAATGCTATTAAAATTACTTTTCTCTTTATATAGCCAGATGTAACATCTTCTACCTGCTGTGTTAAAACATATACCGCCGGCTCAGCCAAAACCACTACCATGCCCATTAAAAATCCTATAACAGGCAGGAGTATAGGGTGAGAAAGAGCTATGCCTTCTCCCATTACTCTACCAACTTCCATAAATCCGGCGTTTACTCCAACCAGAAACAAGGTAAGGCCAATATATGTATATAAAAGGCCTTTAAGAATGTTGTTTCTATTTTTTTTAGTCAACTTGAACCTGAACTTGTTAAAAATCAGAAATAAAACAAGTATGGGTGTCAAGGTAAAAACAGACTCTTTTGCGATTTTAGGAAATTCATTTAAATAGGGTCTTATTATCCCCACATTAGCTACAAAGGCATCTGCTGTGCCCTGAATATTAGTAAGTCTTTTGATGATACTCATTATCATGATTGCAAATATTGGACCTGCTGAGGCAAGTCCCACCATTCCAAAGCTGTCTTCTTCCACCGTTTTCCCTCCCTTTAACTGGGAAACTCCATAACCCAGGGCCAGAATAAAGGGAGTGGTCATAGCCCCTGTGGTTGCCCCTGAAGCATCTACCGAAATAGCTAAAAACTCCTCAGAAGTTTTAAGTCCCAATAGAAAAATAATAGCATAGACAGAAGTAAACATTATATTTAAGGGAGTACCGTGAATAATCCTGATAAGTCCTATTCCCACCATTATGCCTACTCCCACCGAAACTACAACTAAAATTAGAACGTTGGAAACCACTCCTCCGGAAGCAATCCTTACCTGGTGGGCCAGGATCTGCAAATCAGGTTCGGCAATGGTAATCAAAAAACCTAGAATAAAGCCTAAAATTCCAACCCAGTAATATTTGTTGGTTCTGGCAATGGTTTCACCCATATGATTTCCAATAGGTACCACTCCCAGATTGGCACCAAATAGGAATATGCCCAAGCCTAATATAACAAGCAGAGCACCTATTAAGAACCTTAGGAGCATCTCAGTTTCTACAGGCACTATTGTAAAATTTAGTATGATAACTAAAAAGGTGATAGGTAAAACGGAAAATGATACCTCTTTTAATTGTTTTAATATTATATCCAAAAAAACTCTCCTTTCCTGGCTAATTAGCCTTCTGCCTTATTTTTTCTCTATTTGGATAAGCTATTCAGTGAGATGTCTATTTTATTATATTGGAAGTGGCCATCCAAAAAAAACTATTTAGCAAATATAGTCCATTACCTAGTATTTATATTTTATTTAATGGACTTGTGTTATGTCAATATATATTTTCTTTTATAAGGGAAAATCTTGTTTATTCTTTTAAATAGCAAATTTTTATATATTACCAAACAAAGTTTTTATATACTTTTTCAGCCTTGAATATTTTTTGGCCTATTGAGAATTCTATCAATAGGAGGTGTTGTTATGTCACATATAACTCAAAAGGAAAGATACCTGTTGGAAGACCAAAAGGCGCAGGAAGAATTATGCATTAAAAAGTACAACAATTATGCCCAGCAGGCTCAAGATCCCCAGTTAAAGCAGCTATGCCTGCAGCTTGCCAAACAGGAGGAGCAGCATCTAAATACCATTAACCAGATACTTAGCGGACAGATTCCCAATATGGCTCAGCAGCAAGGGCAGCAGGGCCAGCAAAGTCAGCAGGCCCAACAAGGTCAACAAGGGCAGCAAAGCGGTCAAAGTATGGGGATGCAAAGCAAATCACTAGGACAGACAGGACTGGTAAATCAACAGGATGCTGCCCTGTGTACAGATCTTCTGTCAACCGAGAAATATGTTTCTGGCGCATATGACATTGCAATCTTTGAATTTAGGGACACCAATATTCGCCAAGCCCTAAACCATATTCAAAAAGAAGAACAGGAACATGGTGAAAAAATCTTTAACTATATGCAAAGCAAGGGCATGTACAATCCACAGTAAAACAAAAGAGAAGGCCTGGGGCATAGGTTAGGCTATGAACCAGGTCTTTTTTCTGCTTTTGATTGGTATAGTTTTCTAATATACCTGATGACCTTATCATCATAGTCAGGATATCTATATCCTAGCTTATTGGCTACAAACTTTGATGTCTCTCTAAACAGGGAATGACATTCAAATAAGGCATCCCATATTTCTTCATAAGAACTATTCCTATACGTAGACAATAATCGTTTCCAAACATCTTGTGAAAGGTACTTGTCCATATATTTATAAGATTTTCCCACGCTTATGGAAAAATCTGTCTCTATTCCTACCTTCCAGGCCATCATACGCAAAAGGTTGGGCCGAACATACATATTCAAATGTTCTATTGCAAAAAGGATTTCCTTACGGAATAATCCTTTGGAAACATAGGTAGAAACCCACCAAAATTCATTACAACAATCATCAAAAAATTCAGGAGAAGGTTTTTTTACATGATAATCCTCATCAGTTGGGATAATGGGCTCTTGAATTCTTTTATCCTTATCCAGTAAGATCATTAGTAGTTTATCACTTGATATATATTGTTCCAACTCATCAATGGGTACTAGGGTCAGGTCAATACGGTTTCCATCTTCAAAAAGCATTAAGTAAGAAAACCAGTTGCCAAGTTCGGGAGGGAATAAACTCATAGCCTCAGGCTTTTGCATAATAATCCGTTTGCCAAAATAATCAAGCCATTTATCATCCTTTTTAAAAGATTCCATATCAGTTACAACATATGTTATATCATAATCTTGAAATTCGTCTTTTGGCACATTTACATTGGTACGAGAGCCTTCCATGCCAACTACACGAACACGGGGATCATTCTTAGCAAACGATAAAATTAAATCCATCATTTGAGCTTCTGAGCGCATATTATCCTCCTCATCCTCTATCATATATTCAAAAGCCTCTCACCTGTCTCATATACTTTTGCTTTTTAAGTACCATTGAAACTGCAAAGGCAGTTACAGCAAATACAAGCATGACAATAAAACTGGTCAGTATTGCCCTAACATCCTCCTCTTTTAGCCTTTCCATACTGCCTATTATGTGATTAGATTTTACATACCAATAGGTTGGAGTCAGGCTGGCAAACTTAAGCAAGGTATCTCCAAGAAAATCCCTGGGCACAAATACACCGCTAATAAAACAAGTTCCTAAAGAAAGGACATTGGCAACGGCAGAAATAGCATTTCTGCTTTTTACAATATTGCCGGTTAAAAAGCTTATACCCAAAACTGCCAGACTAAATACAAAGGTATTTAAAATAAACAATAAGCCTTTTAATGTAAACATATGGCCTCGGTACATTACAAAGCTTGGCAAGATCATTATAAGGCAGGTAAGTATGGCAAAGCATATATTCCCTAATATTAGTTGAAAATCCATATCCCTCAGCCTTAAAGGAGAACATAGATTTCGATTTGCCAAATCGGGTTGGTTAAAAACCTTCAGTGCCGCAGAAATGCCTAAAACCAATATGGCAAACAGGGAATAAGCTAAATAATTAAAGTAATAGGTACGCTTTTCATTTAGTCTTTTGTCTGGGTCTGGATTAAGCATTAGCACTTCCGCTTGGTGGGATAGATCCTCTGAAATATAATCTGCCAGCTGTTGCTGGCTTAAACCCTCTATATTATCTACGTATAATCGGGCAGTATTTAAGTATTTGTTAATGAGACTATCCATATATACGCTGCTTGCTGAACCGGGCACCACGGTTTTCTCTAACCTTATCTCCTCGCCTTCCATAAAAGCTTGTGTAAAGCCTTTGGGCACCCTTACAATATACTCCACTTCCCTAAAGAACAGAGCATCCCTGAGCTTTTGTTCATCATTTGCAATAGGGATGAAATTGGCCCTTTCACCTATAAACTCTTTCAGGCCATCTACAAGTTTTGAGTCTTTATCATGGCTAATGAATACCATATCTATTTTACTTTCCATAAAATCCATATTTGCTGGGTCAGTGTAGATACTTGCAAGAAATACGGCAAGGAATAAAAAGATTACAAAATAAATGGCAATCTGGGCCATATTCTTTTTTATGATTTTGAAAAAGGCTTTATAGACTAGCATACTTTTGCCTCCTCAGGATCAAATAGGTGCACAAGCTAAAAAATACTATAAATACACATAGGACTCCTATATTTATAAAAAAACGGGTGTTGATGCCATAATAATACAAGGAATAAAAACAATCCGTTATCAGGTTTGCAGGATTAAGGTAACCTATAACTGGTACTTTTGTACTGATGATGTATTTCATCTTATCATACATCATACCTGCCAGAAATGACATAGTCATGGAGGAGCCAATTAATATCCCAATTTTTACTCCCTCTCCCTTTTTTACTACGGAGGCCACAAAGGCACCAAAGGTTACCCCCGTAATGGTACCAACTATACAGGTAAATATTATATACCCTATTTGATTGCCAAAGCTGATTTTAAGCACCAGTGCCAGATAGGCCAGCAATAGTAGAATTTCAAAAAGTTGAACTGTTACTGCTGCTAAGACACATACAATAAAAATCTTAAACTTATGAATAGGCGCTATATTGATCCTGGCGCCTTGGGAGGATAGGTTAGCTTGTATGACAGTGACTTCTTTTAGTCCCCAGAATCCTCCGTACATACACGCCATGGCAATCAAGTTATAAAAATAGTTGACAACTATGTCCGGCGAGGATTTACTGGGTGCTACCTCTTTTAAATAGTTGATAGCAGCCTCCGCCTTATCCAATATGCCTCTTTCCATTGATTGAGGATCCTTCCTAATAATTGTTTCTAATGTTGATGATAATTGCATAAAATGATCCATAAAACCCTTTATTATTGATTGGGAAAGACCCGATTCCTTTACCACCAATTTAATTCCATTATCCAAATAGATATAACCCTCTATTTCCCTATCCTCTAGCAGCTTGTCTCCTTCTTCTTTTGAAGTATATCTTATGTTAAACAAGCCCTCTTGGTCTTTATCGCCACTGGAGTTGGCTGCAGCTTTAATTGCCCTTTGTAAGGCAGTATTTTGACGAAATTCCTCATTGTCTACAACAGCTATATTTAGCCTAGTAAATTTCTCTGCCTCTGTTATATTAGAAAAAGCAAAATTGAAAAGAGTGGCCAATATAATAGGAAACAATAATGTCCAAAACAAGAATTCTTTATCCCTAATAATGCATTTAAGTCTATATATATAATTATGTAAAAACATATTCTCCCTCTCCTAGTCCCTAAGTTCTTTTCCAGTAATCTCGAGAAAAACATCGTTTAGGGTTGGTGGCTCCGAGTAGATCCTTCCAAAGTCTATATCATTGGATTTTAAATAATCAAGTACAGAAACCAGATTATTCTTTCCCTTGCTTGATCTGACTATAAGAGAATTGTCCCTATACTCTGCAGATACAATATGGGGTAATCCCTTAATATCCTCTAAAATTTTATTGTCCATACTAAACAGCTCTACAGTTATCTTCTCCCCTGAGCTTATCATGTCCTTTAGTTCTTCCTTTGTTCCAATAGCTATAATTCTCCCCTTATCCATAATGCCTATCCTGGTACAGATTTGCTCAACTTCCTCCATATAGTGAGAAGTATATATAATTGTGGCACCAGCCTTGTTAAGCTTTTGTATCCCTTCCAATATATTGATACGGCTCTGGGGATCTACGGCAACGGTAGGCTCATCAAAAATAATTAGCTTTGGCTGATGGGCAATTCCACAGGCAATGTTTAGCCTGCGAAGAAGTCCACCGCTTAACATTTTAGGATAAAAGTCTTTATAATAACTTATGCCAACAAAATCTATAGCCTCTTCCACAAGCTTTAGCCTAAGCTTTTTATTCTTTATATAGAGTCCGCAGAAATAATCTACATTCTCATATACAGTTAACTCCTCAAATACTGCAACATTTTGCATCACTAAGCCAATTTTTTCTTTAATATCATAGGCATCAGGTGCCATGGGCTTATTATAGATTTTTACTGTACCCTTGTCATACTTTAGTAGAGACAAAATACAGTTAATGGCCGTGGTCTTTCCTGAGCCATTAGGACCTAATAGTCCAAATATCTCACCATGATTTACTTCCAAATTGAAATTATCTAGTGCTATCAAATCACCATATCTTTTTGTCAGATTTTCTACCTTTATTACCATGAAAATACCTCCAAGAGCTAGTGTTTTTGGACAGGAAATAAGCCAGTTGGCTCTAACTTAAGCAGAGTAAAATTAGTCCAACTGGCAATATTGTTAGCATCCTATTAAAAAGTTCTTATATAGTTCTTTAAAGTTCTTTTAATTCTTTAACCATCTCTCCAGCCAATCGTAGGCCTTGGCCCCTGATATCTCATGCTGACCTTCAAAAAAGTCTGAATCTATCTTGTCCGAGGCATTTAAAAACTCATATATTTCTTTTAGCTTTTCATATGCCTTTTTGGCAGCTTCAATTGGAAAGATAGGATCATGTGACCCCGATTCAATAAGCAGTGGCCGCGGGGCAATCAAGCCTAAAATATCCGGCATCTCTGCGTGGTTTACCAGCTCTGGCACATAATTATCAACACAATGCCAAATAGACATAACACTGTCTTTGAAGGTATTGGTGTATCCACTAATAACCGCTGCCTTTATTCTGTCATCCAAAGCGGTAACAAATCCACATACCAAACCTCCACCGGATATGCCCATACAGCCAATCCTTTGGATATCTACATCATCCCTACTTTCTAAATAGTCTATTGTACGCATAATATCAAATACCCTCATGCCAGCCATGGTCTTGCCCAGCATCAGTAGATAGGTAGATATCATATGGCAGGAACTCTCATTGGGATTTTTGTTTTTATCCTCCCTTAAGCGTCTGTCACCAAAACCTAAAAGATCAGGTGCAATAACTAAAAAGCCTCTTTTTACAAGCTCTAAAGCAAAGTTTTTTTGATAACTGGGATTAGCATGGTTATCCGTTCCATCTGGTTTTAATCCTACAATCTCCTTGCTCCCATAGCCATGACCATGACAAGCCACTATGGCGGGAAGTCTTTCAGCTGAATTTTTAGGCTTCAGTACATAGGCAGGTATTGGTAAATCAACATCACCATCATACACTACCCTTTGGAGGAAATAGTCCGGGTATTCCCTTTCCTCTAAAACTCTTGGGTTTAAGTCAATCTTATGCTTTGGGAATTCCCCTAAAACCCTTGCAAATGCCTCCCTCAAACCCTCTTTCCATCTATTATATTCGTCCATATGGCGAACATCAAATTTGAATTTAGGTCTAATACACTCATATAAGTTCTCTAAGTATTTATCCGGATTCCACATGCTGTTTCCTCCTCATTACAGTTACACTGTTTATTATCTACCCTATTCTACATACTGTTTGGAAATTCCTGCTTTTTATATTATATTAATCTTTTTGTGAATTCATGCTAACAAGTTAAAAAATATAAAGGGCCTACCCGGATCTATGGGTAAGCCCTTGATTATATACAATTTGCAGTTTTTACAGTTATTTTATTTATAGATTTGCAAGAATTTCCTCCAGCAATGCCTTGGCCTTTAAGATATCTTCCTTTTGCTGAGGACCGGATATCTCCCTTTCAATTATAAGGGCACCGGTAAAGTTATGCTCTTTGAGCTTTTTGATAAGTACAGGGAAATCTACCGAACCTTCACCTACGGGAGTTTCCTTGCCCAAGTTACGCCCGTCCGTTGGATACAATCCATCCTTTACATGCACCCCTCTTATATAGTCTCCATACATATCAACAGCATCCTGGGGGTTGCCTTTACCATACATTAATAGGTTTGCAGGATCTAAATTGATACCCAGATTATCCAGGCCAATATCCTCTATGGTTCTAAGCAGAGTAATAGGAGTCTCCTGTCCAGTTTCAAAGTTGAAGTACAGGCCTAGATTTTTGCAGTACCGGGCTACATCCCTGATAATCATCACAGTCTCCATATACTCAGTAGTAGAAGGATTCTCGGGAATAAAGCCTACATGGGTCGTAATATCGGTTATTCCGATAAGCTTTGCAAAATCAGCGCCTTTTTTCAAAGCCTCCATTCTTTCAAACCGAAACTCCTTGGGTACCAGTCCCAAAGTTGAAGGACCGTCTATAAAATCCCATATTTTAGGACCAGGCCAGCCCACCCACAGGCTGGATACTATTATGTCATGCTCTTCTATCATGGCCTTGATCTTTTCAGCATTTTCCTCGGTCAAGTTTTCACAGTTCCAGGCATTGATCTGGCAGGCATTTAGACCAAGGTCTGTTAGTTCCTGTACACCGTTTTCCAGTAATTTTTCTAAAGGTATTATTACACCTATATCAAGATTATACATTAAGCTACCTCCTAAAGCTCTATTAACTTAGCTTGCTGATCTGCTGACTCCTGCTCTGCATTTGCTATTCTAATGGTTTCCATAGTGCTATAAACATCCGCTACCTCTATGGGAGTATCATTCATAATAGCCTGGGTAAAGTACTTGATCTCTCTGTAGTATCCTGAACCCTCTTCCATCTCTGGAACAAAGGCTTCACCGTCATGAGGATATACAGTCAGTTTTCCGCCTTCGTATATGAGGGTACCTTTTTCAAAGTTTACCCTAAAGGTCATGGCAAATCCAAAGTCACTGCTGTTTATGGTCCAGTCGTCCTGGGCATTTATAACCTTATCATCATAGATATAGTTTGTGGAAACTGCATCATAACCGCTGCCGGGGAATACATTTCTACCTACAGTAGTAACCATTTTCGGGGTGCCAAACAGCCAGTTGATAGCGTCTACGTCGTGAATGTGCTGATCTAGCAGTACTCCACCACTCTTGTCCTTGTTAAGGAGCCAGTTTTCATAGGACCATTTGGGGGTTGTACCACCTCTAAAGAAATAAGCGCTGACTACATTGCCATACTCCTTGCTATCTACACATTTCTTTAGATACTCATACTCAGGCCAGAATCTCAGACATTGAGCTATCATTAGCTTTTTGTTGTTAGCCTTAGCTGCATCAATCATAGCCTGGCATTCTTCAGTGTTCAGTGCCATGGGCTTTTCACACAATACATGGATTCCCTTGTTTAAAGCCTTTATGGTAGCCTCTGCATGTAGATAGGTGGGAAGAGCTATGTCTACATAATCCAGATCTTCCTTCTCCAACATTTCATCATAATCGGTGTACAGATTGTATTTGGAAAAATCATATTTTAGGTTACCTACATTCAGGTTGCCAGGCAGGAATTTGCCTTCAAATTTGTCCTTATCGATGTCACAAATTGCAACTAACTTTACTGGGTAGCCCTCTTCTTCCAGCTGCATGTAAATATCCAGGTGTCCTCTACCCATAAAACCTATTCCAACTAATCCTACTTTTAGCATATAATTTCCTCCTAAAAATTTGTATATCTAATATTCTTATCATAAATGTCAGTAATGACTATTGATAAGTGAGTGCCTTCGCTGATTTGGCTTAAGAAAACCTGGCTTATGGAATGCAGAAAAGCCGTAGCCAAGGCAGGATGCCGTGGCAACTTCCACCGGCAGGACACCAGTTTGGAAGGGGTAGGCTTTTCAAATGGAGTAGGCCTTAGTTTTCTCCAAATTAGCGTTGAAGCGAGCGTTCAATAGTCATTATGATTATTTAAAATGATTTATCTACCTAAAATTTTATCCATAGCAATAGATGTGGTATATACGGTTTGATCTGGATAATTCTTGTAAACACCCATCTCTGCAATTACATAGTCTTCATAGCCAACCTTTTTTAGCTCTTCGACTACTGCAGGATAGTTCACATCACCAGATAAGAGATCCACAAATCCACTTATGTTGCCAACGCTGACCTTAAAATCTTTAAAGTGAACCTTTTTGATCCGGCTGCCCAGGATCTTTACCCAATGCTCTGGGTATCCAGAATAGAGTACATTACCAACATCAAAGTATACTCCGACATATGGACTGTCTATCTTGTCTACAAAATCCCTCATCTCAAGAGGAGATAACAGGAACTTATTCCATACGTTTTCTACCCCGATGTTTACCTTTACCTTTTCTGCATATTCTTTTAGTTCGGTTAATGCCTCTAAAGAACGATCATAGGCTACATCGTATTCTACTACCTCGCCGCCAGGTATAAAGTCTGCACCTACAAGGCCGGGAACAACCAGTATGGTATCCGCACCTAAAAGGGCTGCAGCATCTAATTGCTTTTTAACTATGTCCTTGGCTTTTTGTCTAATCTTTTCATCTGAGCTGGTTAAGGGGTACTTCCAGTAAAGTCCGCTGGCCAGACTGGGAGTTTCCAGCCCTTCACCCTCTGCCATACGCCTTATTTCCTTAATCTCTTCGTCGCTGCTTTCCAGGCTTATAATACCTGTTTCATCAAGGGCAAACTCTATTCCCTCATAGCCGGCATCCTTTGCCATACTAATATATTCCTTGGGAGACAGCCCGCCCCTAAAAGACCAGATGTTAATACCTTTTTTCACTTTTAACACCTCTTTTTTATAATTTTATAATTAAAAATTTGGTGATTTACACTTGATTTTGCCCAATATATTTGATTTTACCCAACAGCTTTGATAAAATTTAGAAGGCAAGATATCTT
Organism: Clostridiales bacterium; assembly: GCA_012735575.1. GTDB lineage: Bacteria > Bacillota > Clostridia > Caldicoprobacterales > UBA3941 > JAAYGY01. The sequence continues at coordinate 31,000 of JAAYGY010000070.1, read as the reverse complement.
GTCTATTATATATTACATTATATTGTGTAATTTTTATATATAAAAGAAGTCCTCTTTTTTATGATTTTAGTCATGACTTTCGGAAGGTGAGATAATTAACATGGCAGATAGCTATAGAGCCCTTTACCCAACCATTGAACTGGAAAATACAATTGAAATTGACAAAATAGTTAGTATATATTACTTCGAGTATGCTAAAGATTTTGTATTCCAAGGTGAAAAACATGATTTCTGGGAGTTTTTGTATGTAGACAAAGGTCAGGCTGAGGTAATGGCTGATACAGAGGGTTATAAACTGGAAGAAGGAGATATTATCTTCCACAAACCCGATGAGTTTCACAGCGTATGGGCAAACGGCCGAATAGCTCCCAATCTAATAATAATGTCCTTTGTATGTAATAGTCCTGCTATGAAGTTTTTTGAAAACAAAATCCTTCGGATTGAAACCAATGAAGAAAAAAATATATTGGCCAGGATAATAGAAGAACGCCTTAATACTTTCGATGTTCCACTCTATGAAACTATTAGCCCAAAGGTCATGAAGGATTCACCCATAGTGGGCTCCCAGCAGCTAATCAAACTATACCTTGAGTTGTTTTTAATAACTTTAATAAGAAACAATACCTATATAGAAAAACAGGAACGTATCTCCCTTATTACCAGACAAAGGGTGGAAGATGATCTACTAAATAGAATAATAGCCTATATGAAAGAAAATGTCCATAATAATTTTATGATAGATGATTTGTGCAATGAGTTTGCTATTGGACGGACTCAGCTTAAGTCCCTTTTTAAAAACAAGCTAAATACCAGTGCCATGCAGTACTTTAGGCATCTAAAAATGGAAAAGGCTAAAGACCTCATTAGAGAAGGAAGGTACAATTTCTCTGAAATCGCCGACCTTCTAAGTTTTAGCTCTGTCAACTATTTTTCACAGTCCTTTAAACGAATTGTAGGCATGAATCCATCCCAGTATGCGGATTCGGTTAAAGGTAAGATTAAACTGCAAAAGTGGAGCTAAACTTTCTTCAGTTTTTTATATACTCCTTCTATACATTACCACTCTTTTATCTATTTCTGCGTAATCAATAATACCCGTATCAAGAAATTTAGTGACAGTTTCTAATGTGGGGATGGCTGCCCTGCCACCAATTCTTGTGCATTTTATAGCCGCCACTGCATTGGAAAAGCGGGCAATCTTTTGAATATCCCAGTTTTGCAATAGACCGTAAATAAAGGCACCATGATATACATCCCCTGCCCCTGTGGTATCTTTTACAGCCACCCTGAAAGCATCTTCCATAAAAAACATGTTCCCCTTAATTCCAACGCAGCCCCGTTGACCCAAGGTAAATACCACTATATCCGGGCCCATGCTTTGTATTTTTTTGCAATTTCTCTCGTAGTCCTCATCATCAAATATGGCCTTATAGTAAAATTCAGATGCAATAAAAACATCGATTAAGGGAATCATCTCTTCAATGTCTGGTCGGTAATAATCTGCATCAAAGACTACTGGTATGCCCTTCTCCCTGGCCCAAATAGCGCCCTGCCTGGACGCCGGTGTTCCATAGGCTAAATGAAGATATCGTGCAGATTGAATATAATCCTTATCAAGATCAGATATTTCAAGGGACCTGCAGGTTCCAGGATAGTGCATAATACTTCTGCCATGGGTATAATCATCGGATAGGACTATGGAAAAAGGTGTTTGGCCCTTTTTATCCACAACTATTTGTGAAACATCAACACCATGATATTTAAAATCTTCAATACAGAATCTGCCATAGTTACAATCCCCAACAATGGTTATCATGCCGCATTTTGCTCCCAACCTAGCCAGGGCTACCAAGGCGGTAGGCACTTTTCCTCCTCCCTGCCAGCTGTAATCCTTAATTGTAGTTCTATCATCCTCTTTTGGTATTTTGGGAACATTGGCAAGAAGATCAACCGCCACCTTACCTATCCCAACAACATCCATTGTCCCTTCACCCCTTTTTATTAAATAAAGGCTTTTTATATACGGGTTTATTTAATTATATAATAAGATATCAAAATAGGAAACAGCTGGATATATAGCTAGATAAATATGGGAAGAACAGGAATATCTAAAGACATAGTGTGGAGGAAAAGAAAAAATAAAAATATAAAAACGGAAGGCATAAGCAAATCATACCTTCCGTAGTGTAATTAAGTTTTAATCCTGTTATGCAGCTGGAGGATTAAACTCCACCTGTAGTTTTTCACTAAGTTTATCCAGCATATCCTCTGTCATGGAGGTCAAATCATATTTTGCCCTAAAACCCCATTCCTCTTTTGCAGCAGTAGCATCAATGGAATTTGGCCATGATTCGGCTATTGCCTGCCTTACAGGATCTATATCATACTTGATTTTAAAGTCGGGTATAAACTTTTTGATCTCCGCTGCAATCTCCTTAGGACTAAAGCTCATGGCAGTTATATTAAATGCATTTCTATGAATGAGCTTTGAGGAATCCGCCTCCATAAGGTCTATTATGGCATCTATGGCATCAGGCATATACATCATGTCCATCTTGGTGTTTTCTTCTATATAGCATGTATATTCCCTTGATCTAAGAGCCTCATAATATATTTCCACAGCATAATCCGTTGTGCCTCCACCGGGTAGGGTTTTGTAGGATATAAGCCCGGGGAAACGAACACCTCTTGTATCTACTCCATACTTCTTATGGTAATAGTCACATAGCAGTTCGCCTGAAACTTTAGATACCCCGTATATTGTGTCCGGCCTTTGAATGGTATCCTGGGGTGTATTGTCTTTGGGCGTAGAAGGACCAAAAGCAGCTATGGAACTGGGAGTAAAGAGGGCACAGCCAAGCTCCCTGCTTACCTCCAAAGCATTATATAGTCCGCCCATATTTATATGCCAGGCCTTTTGAGGATTTTGCTCACCTACCGAAGACAAGAGTGCTGCCAGGTGAATTATTGTATCTACCTCATGCTTTTTAACTATCTCATAAAAACCCTTACTGTCAGTAACATCTAAGACCTCAAATATGCTGTTTTTTGGCAAACCTTCTCTGGTTTTTCTCACATCCGATGCAATAACATTTTTATCACCATAAAGCTCCTGCAGCCTGACTACAAGCTCAGAGCCTATTTGCCCCAATGATCCTGTCACTAAAATCTTATTCATTATATTCAACCTCACATAACTAAATTCTGTATTCTATATAATGTTTAATCTCTTGCCAACTCTTTCAAAGCATTCTATAGCCTGATCCAACATCTCCTTGGTATGGTCGGCTGTGGGCATGTTTCTAACCCTTGCAGTTCCTAATGGAACGGTTGGATATACTATGGATTTTACATAAACCCCTTCTTTTACCAGCTCTCTGCTAAACTCCTGGGCTTTCTTTTCATCTCCTATAATGCATGGAGTTATGGGGGTTTCGCTATTACCTATGTTATAACCTAGCTGCTTCAGACCGGCCTTTAGGTAATTTCCGTTCTCCCACAATCTATCCACATATTCTGTACTTTCCATGAGTATCTTTACAGCTTCGATAACAGCTGCACTTGCTCCAGGCGTTAGGGATGTAGAGAATAGGAAGGGCCTTGCTCTAACTCTCAGCCAGTCTATAAGATCCTTGCTTCCTGCCAGATATCCGCCGACTACTCCTAAAGCCTTGGACAGGGTACCCATCTCCATATCTACTCTGCCTTCCAGTCCAAAATGCCTTACGATCCCGGCACCATTTCCCAATACTCCTTCACCATGGGCATCGTCTACATAGGTAATAAGATCGAATTTTTCGGCTATCTCTACGATTTCAGGTAGCTTAGCAATGTCCCCGTCCATGGAGAATACTCCGTCGGTTATAACCATTATCTTATTGTACTTTCCTGATTCTCTAGCTTCCTTTGCCTTGTTATACAGATCATCCATATCTGAATGTTTATATACTATTATCTTAGACCTTGCCAGTCGACATCCATCGATTATGGAAGCATGATTCAGCTCATCGGACAAAATCGCATCGTTTTTATCCATTATGGCTTGAATAGCACCTGCATTACAGTTAAAACCTGACTGAAGAGCAATGGCAGCCTCAGCTTTTTTAAAGCTTGCTAAAAGATCCTCTAGCTCCATATGAATATCCATAGTTCCGTTTATGGTTCTTACAGCACCTGCCCCTACACCATACTGGTCTATGGCCTTTTTAGCGGCTTCCATCATACGCTTATTTGTAGCCAGACCCAGATAGTTGTTGGATGAGAGGTTTATTAGCTCCCTATCACCTACTTTGATGGTTGGCCCGTTGCTGCCTGATAGTACATCTATTTCGTTATATAATCCCTTTTCTTTTAGCTCTGTGAGATTGTCTTTTAAAAACTTATCCAGTGCCTTGCTTCCCATTTGTAGCATCCCCCTTGCCTAGTTCCCATTGTTTTATATATAACATTTTTATTCTATTTATTGAACTCGCTTTTATTATATATGCTGTTATACGGGGTGTCAACTACAAAATGAGAAAAAGGCACAAGCCTTTTATAGTTTTTAGCTGGTAAACCAGACTACCATATATAGCTGGGATTCCTCGTCTGAAACGTTTTCAATTATGTGCTTGACATCGGCGTTGTATCTTACAGAATCACCTTCGTTTAATATCTTGGAATTTTCCCCTACGGTTACTTTTACCTTGCCTGACAGCACTGTCAAAAACTCCTGGGTTCCAAGATAGTGGGGTTCAGATACATTTATCCCCCCTGGCTCACATATCATATGATATAGCTCTAAGTTTTCAACCATGTCAATAGACGAGCATATCCTAAAGGTACATTTGCCGTCCTCTGAATATATGATGGGCATATCTCCTCTGCGTATAACCTCAATATTGGGTTCTCCCTCGGTCTGCAATAGCTGGTTTATACTGACATCCAAGGAACGGGCAATCTTCCATACAGTTACCACTGTAGGATTGGTCTTTTCCTGCTCTACCTGTGATAACATAGATTTGGATACACCGGATTTCTTAGACAACTCGTCTATGGTCATATTCTTTTTCTTACGGTAATATAATATATTTTTTCCTATGGAAGGTGGTCTCATATCAACACTCCCTGTATAATTGTTTTTAAAAGCCAATATATCTTATCCAAGTTGATTCTATCAAAAATAAGACAATTAGAAAAGCGGAAAAGATTAAAGATGGTTTGGGAAAAAAATAATGGAGCAAAATGCTCCATTATTCTGTAACATCAATATTCTATAACACCAATCAATGGTCAACCTATAATATTTGGCAAAAATAAGCCCATATTAAACTACCCTGATAGTTATGGTTTTAGGTTCACAATCTTCTGCTGATGCTGTTACGGTAATATGGCCGGCCTCTCTTTCTGACCTGATAACAGCCAGCACCTTTCCATCAAAGGTGGTTGCCTCTGTATCAAAGAAGTTCTCAGTACTTCTGGGATTTGCACTGCCAAAGCCCTGTAGCACACCTGCACCCTCTACCTTTATAGATACTTTTCTATCTCTTGCTGTCTGGAGTATTCCATTTTCGTCTGTGAGTGAGATCATAACATATGCTAAATCCTGTCCTGTAGCCTTGAGTTCATCCCTGTCGCTATCCAGCCTTAGCTTAAGGCCGTCACCTGCAGTTTGCAGTGACATGGATCCTGTTTCCTCACCATTTACATAGGCAACAGCCTTTATTTCTCCTGGCTCATATACAGTATTGAAAATTGCCTTGAATTCTTTTTCTTCTCCTACGGGTGCTTTTCCTACCGATTTACCATTTACAAATAGTTCTACTTCATCTGCATCGGAGTACACTTCAACCCTTATGGATTTTCCTTCAAAACCTGGCCATGTCCAGCTGGATATTGAATCACTCCAGGACCAGGGGGTTGTAATGGGCTGTTCATGATAGTGGTGCGGACGCTGTACTGCAATATAAGGCTCTTTGCGCAGTCCAAATACAATTTCACGGTAGTAGGATACTGGACGGCGGTTGCCTGTAATGTCTATGTCTCCACAATAAGCGATCTTCCATGGGTAGCCGCCCATAAAGGATGCTGAGCTGGCCTCACCATACTCCACCTTACCTATTCCGGCCTCTCCTAAATAGTCCCAACCGGTCCATGTAAAATCACCGATTATATATCCGTTTTCCTTTACTAGTTTCCAGTTATTAGCGATATCCTTGGGGAAGGTTTCACTTCCGCATATGATTCTGTTAGGGAATAAGTCTTTGTCCATTATATATCTGGTATCGGCGTAGTTATAGCCTGCTATATCTGCGACAGCAAAGGCTTCTGCAGTGGCAGTTGTTACTAGATCCATGGTCATAACATTTTTCATCATACTACCCAGGTCTGTCATTGCAGTGTTTATATCACCTGACATGGCTTCCCCGATTTTTTCCTGCAGCTGATCCATCAATGAAACCATTGGATTCATTGAATTGATAATGTATCTTGTACTATCCAGACTGCGGATTTTTTCAGCGATTTTCCTGCCCCATGCTGTTCCTCCAGGTCTTCCAGTGTCAGGTATTTCATTTCCTATAGAGTACATAATAACACAAGGATGGTTAAAGTCTTTTTCTACCATAGCCTGGACATCTTTTTCCCACCATGTGGGGAAGTATAGTGCATAATCATAAGGGGATTTGTTGATGGTCCATATATCAAAGGCCTCATCCATTACCAGCATTCCTATACGATCACAGGCCTGCAGCATAGCCTTGCTTATAGGATAATGGGCGCTTCTGATTGCATTAAAGCCTGCTTCCTTTAATATTTCAGCTCGGCGTTCCTCAGCCCGATCAAAGGTTGCAGCTCCTAATACTCCATTGTCGTGATGGATACATGCACCCCTAAGCTTGACAACCTGTCCATTAATCTTTAGTCCTTCCACAGGATCTAAGGACAGCCAGCGTATGCCAAAAGTATTTGTTTCTTCATCCAGTACTTTTTCATCAACCATTACTGTACTTTTACAGGTATATAGATAAGGAATGTCTACATTCCAAAGTTGGGGCTGGTTTACAAAGAGGCGTTGTCTCAAGGTTGCTTTCTCCCCTGGATATACTGTTAAGGGCGCCTTATCAGCAGCTACCACATTACCCTGGGCATCTAATATTTCTGTCACCACTGTTGTGGTTTCTGTATTCATGCTTTCATTCTCAACTTGGGTTGCCACCGCTACAACTGCCCGCTCATGGGTTATCTCCGGCGTTGTTATCTTTACACCATCAACAGCTATATGAACCGGTTCTGCAACCATAATCTTTGTGTTCCGATATATTCCCGCTCCTGTGTACCAACGGGAATCATCGTTGGTTTTTACAACAACTTTTATCTCATTTTCTTGGCCATATTTCAAGAACTTATCTGCCTTGATATAAAAATTGCTGTATCCATAAGGGCATTGGCCTGCAAAATCGCCATTGATGTATACCATGGCATTCATGTATACACCCTCAAATTCAAAGGTAACCCTCTTGTTCTTATAGTCTTCAGGGACAAAGAATTTCTTAACAAAGTCATAGGATTTGTCAGGGAAAAACCCTTTCTTGCTTCCACTAACTACTTGTGAGTCCCTTTCCTCCATAATCATTGCATCATAAGGCAGGGTAACCTCTTTTGGCCCTTTACCGGGTGCCATGCTGAAAAAACCTGTATTAGGTCCCACTTTCCATCCATGATTAAAGCATTCTCTAATCATTCTCATCTCCCCTTCATTTTTTATTTAATTTAATGCTGCAATTTAATTAATGCTGTAAAATATTCATACAGCCACTTGCCTATAATGAAAAACCAGGGATGATGCCAGCAAAGATGCGCTATGTAGGTTTGATACCAATGCCAACTATAGGAGCAAAGTAAGAAAAAACACATATTTAAAATCATTTCCAGTTAAAATGTATATTAGGAGTGATAATATATTATTAAATCAAAGAATTATTATATGTACAATATATTCAGAATATATCAAATATAATTATATACCTTGTCTTGGAGTTATGTCAATTCTTTTATTTGATGATAATAACTAGTGCTAAGCTTGTTTTTCATTTCTTCTTTATATCCTTTATGCTGAGTAATAGAGGCTATAAAAAGGTATAAGCATAAAAAAACCAAGACCTGGGGATTTCTGGGGTCTTGGTTTTCTTCAAATCAGTAATGAAGTGAACTTTTAATATCTATTATTAATATGAGATGAACTAGCACAAGAGGTTAATTATTTGTATAATTACATTTTTAAAATATTATATTTCATCTCTAAGGAGATCCAGCCACTCCAGCTCCTCCTGTGTCAGTTTTGTTTTGAAAGCTACTATGTTCTCTTCCATCTCCTTGGCGTTTACAGCACCTACAATGGGGAATACGTTAAGGGGTTGGTTCATAATAAAGGCCATGGCTATTTGAGGTACTGTCAATCCCTTTTCCTTGGCCAGTATTTCTGCTCTATCCAATCGCTCAAAGTTCTGCTCATGACAATAGGCGGTTAGACTGGCTCTGTCCAGCAGTTTTCTAGTTTCTTCAAAATTGCTGCGGGATATTCTGCCTGAAAAGAATCCCCTACCTAAGCTGGAATAGGAAAATATGGGCATTTGAGTTTTCTCGTACCATTTTCTAGCCTCTACTTCATTAGGCCCCCCTAAGGTTACACATCCCTGCCCCCATGGATCTTCCACCTGCTCGGCCAGGCTATAGTTGGGACTGCTGGCCGTAAAGGGAACCAGCCCATGTTTTTCGGCGTATTCATTGGCCTCCTGGATTCTGGTATGGTGCCAGTTGGAACCGCCAAAAGCTTTTATTCTACCAGCAGCATGATGCTCGTTTAGAATCTCCACTATAGGTCCTACCGGTACTGAAGGGTCGTCCCTATGGAGAACATAAATATCTATATAATCAGTCCTCAGCCGTGCCAGGGAATCAAATAAATCTGAGGTAATATCAAAGGGAGTTACCCTTTTTCGGTCGGCATTATGATGGGCCCCCTTTGTAAGTATAACCATCTTGTCCCTGTTGCCCCTGGCCTCCATCCATCGGCCAATCAAACGCTCACCGTCACCGCCGCCATAACCATGAGCCGTATCCAGGGTATTACATCCCAGCTCAAAAGCAGTATCTAAAATATCAAAATTCCTCTCTAAATCCCTTGTGGTCATATAGTCGGTTCCTAGTACCAACCGTGATACGTCCTTGTCAACGCCCTGTACTTTTCCATATAACATATCTCATCTGACCTCCTGCATCAACTTATTATATCAAATCTATTATTCCATGGGATACTTAAGGCCCCACTGCGCCCTAAGTTCATCAAGGGTTTTCATTATTGATATAGACTCTTCCCAGGTCATCCTGTCACTTTCGATTTTGCCCTCTTTTATACACCTATTGACCTCTTGAGCCTCGTAGCAGTATCCATTGACCAGGTGGGGAATCTCCACTACTTGATCCTCCTGACCCGGGATTTCCAGTATGGCGGTTGTTGCATTCCAGAAACTTGGGATATAGATTGAGCCTTTTGACCCTATGATACGGGCTTCCTGCTTGGTATTGGTACGAATAGCGGTATACAAAATGGCCATCTGCCCTTCATCGTAACCCAGGATCATGGATGACTGCTCATCTACCCCTGTCTCGCCTAAATTAGCCATGCTAACTATTTTGGCAGGAGGCTTTTTCATTATCAGGGAAGCTAAACTTACCACATAAATCCCCACATCCAAAAGGGCACCTCCAGCAAGGCTGGGATTAAATAAGCGACCTTCAGGGTTAATTCCTGCACGAAAACCAAAATCCGCTACCACCATATGTACATCTCCAATTAGACCCTGCTCTATCCATTCTTCTACCTTATAATATATGGGTAAGAACCTGGTCCACATGGCTTCCATTAAGAAAGCGTTGTTCTTGCGGGCACATTCCACCATTTCCTCTACTTCCCTGGCATTGACTGCTATGGGTTTTTCGCAGAGTACTCCCTTCCCGGCATTTAAACACAGGATGGTATGTTCCTTATGAAAGGAATGAGGAGTAGCAACATATATTGCATCCACATCGGGATCTGATACCAGTTCCTCATAGCTGCCATAGCGTTTGGGGATATTAAACTTATCAGCAAACTCATTGGCTTTTTCTAGTGATCTGGATCCCACTGCATATAATTCTCCGTCCTCTACCCCTCCAAAGCCTGTAGCAAACTTGTGAGCAATGCTGCCTGCCCCCAATATGCCCCATCTTACCTTCCTATCCATATAGCTTCCTCCTTGTAAAATATATATTTAAGTCAATAGTGCCAAAGGGCACCATTTTACCTACAAGGTGTTCTTAATTCTAACTAAGATAACTCAATTTATACTAAAGGGGAAATATCTGACTAAGGTATTTTGTATTAGTATTTTGTATTCATAAAATATTTGTACCATTGAGAAATTGTTACAAGAGTCAGAAAAAGGTCTAAAATTAGATTTTACGTCCCTGATATTATACACTATTTTTATGTTTTGGGATAGTAATCTTGAAAAATTTACTATAAATAACTAAATATAAAATTTGGGGCAGGATAGTACCCTGCCCCATTTTGATATCTTATATTATTTATTTGGTTAAGCCGGTGCCAAACAGTTTCACATTTTCCTGATATTTTTTGGTGTATTCCGCTTCAATATCAGCAATACCGTTCTCTTCTGCAAACTTTAGAATATCATCATATATTCTTTCTGCCTCTTCAGCGCTGCCAGCCATTATCATCTTGGGATATTCGGCTACAATATGGTCTTCAATAAGCTTTCTTTGAATACCCAGGTCACTTTGTGGATCAATAACTACTCCAATATTTTCAAACTCGTCTGTCAGCCATTTTGTAGGAGTTACTCTTTCGGATTGGTTTGTTATTACCCAGTTTTGCTTGTCTGGAGGGAGTTTTGCATTAACAGCAAATTTTACTGTATCAACGTTGTCACTATGTCCTGGTATCATCCAGAACCATAAACCTAGTCTATTGATTTCTTCAGTGGTCAGTTCTGATTCGGGTTTCTTTAGAATTGGCAATCCGTCCTCATCCAGCTCATCCCAGTAGTCTCCCTGGGGGCCATACATTTGAAGTATTGCAGCCTCCGGGGTTAAAAGATATGACCATAAGTCAAATATGCGCTCAGGCTTTTCTGCATTGGTAGTAATACAGGTTACGTTCCAGCCTAAGGTCGAAGTATAATCACCGTAAATCTTTTCAGGTGGTAATCCCTTTGCTGGTGGGAATACATGAGGTTCTGTAAGCTCATAACTGTCTTCTGGGAAAGATTCCTTTAGAAGCCTTCGGAAGTGATTGGTTTCATCCAGTGAAAAGTCATAGAAGAGTAGAGCAGTACGGCCTGCTACAATCTTTTCCAGGATTTGTTCGCTGGTATCGGTAAACTGAGTTTCGGCTATCAGGCCTTCTCTCCACCATTTATTTATCTCTAGAGAGGCTTCTTTAAATACCGGATCCCTAAAGGCCAGCACATAATCCCCATCCAGCACTGTATACCAGCTTACTAAAACTCCACCGTAGGAACGGTAAAAAGCCCTGGCATATCTGTGGCCATCAGAAGTAGCATCTGTGGTCATAGGAATAGTTGTTAAGCCTTCCCTATTTGTGGGAACTTCATTTTTTATCTTCTTAGCAAATTCATAGAGATCCTCAAAGGTTTCCAAGGAAGGGCTTCCTGCATCCTGGTATAGCCTTAAGTTGTATATCCAGGCATCATTTCCTCCTGTTGGAGCTTTTCTGGGCCAATTGGGTATTCCATACAACTTACCGTCTATTTGCAATCCTTTTATTGTTTGCTCCAGGAGGTTTTCCTGTAGGTTGGGGTTCTTCTCCATAAAGGGTTCCAAGGGCAGCAAGTGGCCCAGTCTGGCCAGGTTCTCATTGGTGGTTCCCCTGTCCATCATGATGGAATCCGGCAGGTCGCCAGCAGAAATCATTACATTAAGCCTTGCCTCCGGGTCAGCATCAGGTTTGGAAAATTCAACATGGATATTAAACTTCTCGCTTAGATATTTGGATACTTCATCTTCTCCCCAGGGCTTTATGTCCCACCAATCATAGTTAAAATAGTGGGTAAAGGTATAGGGTTCCAGATCTTCGCTTTCTATTTCCTCATCCTGGGTTTCTTCCTCCTGGCTGTCTGTATCTTTGTCAGCCTCACTAGGTGTTTCCACAGCATTATCCTGTGTATCGGCAGTTTGCTCCTTACCATCGCCTTTTGCACATCCAGCTACTATAGCCAGCACAAACAGCAGGCATAGCAGGATGGACATAAGTTTTTTGGTTTTCATACAACAAACCTCCATTATTTTTATATTTCCTCTTTCCAACAATTAATTAGAAAAACTAATTATTGGAAAGTTAGGATGCCTTTTAACCTTTTAAAGATCCAATCATAATTCCCTGGATAAAGTATCGCTGCAAGAAAGGATAAACCATAATTATGGGTATTACTGTCACTATCATGGTGGCCATGGTAATGGACCGGACATTGACTTTTATATTTTTACCTATATTACTGGCATCAACTCCTGCACCAGCGCCTAAGCCTGAAGCTGTCCTGGATAATTGTTCTGCAAACCTGGCTTCTGATATAATCTGCAGTAATACAGTCTGCATGGGTTTTAATTCCTGTTTTGTTATAAATATATTGGCATCAAACCATGCGTTCCAATGGCTTACTCCAATAAAAAGGGCTATGGTTGCTATGATAGGCTTGGAGATGGGAAGTATTATTTTGAAAAATACAGTAAAGTAGTTAGCTCCATCTATTCGGGCTGACTCTTCTAATGCTATAGGTATGCCCTGGAAATAGGTCCTCATAAGTATCATATTCCAGATCCCAACCAGAGAAGGGATTATATACACCCAAAAGCTGTTCATAAGCCCTAAGCTTCTGATTAGAAAATAGTAAGGTATTAGGCCGCCACCAAAATACATGGGAATTAAACATAAGATAGTATAAAATCTTCTTCCCAGAAGTTTTTGATGGGCCATACCAAATGCCAGGGTTGAAGTAAATAATAGGCCAAGTAAAGTTCCTATTAATGTTCTGCTAACGGTAACTAAATAAGCCGTATATATCTTTGGATTCTCAAATATTAACTTATAGTTTTTCAGTGTAAATACCCGGGGATAAAAGGTTACCCCACCCCTGGTAGTGTCGTCTGCATCATTTAGGGAAATTGCCAGGGAATTTAAAAAGGGATAGAGAGTAGCAAGGACCACAATCAGCATTATAAGTACATTAAAGATATTGAAAATCCAATCACCTATTGTCTGTTTTCTTTTCATCCTTGTCCCCCCCTTAGAACAAAGCGTTCTCTGTTTTGCTGGCCAGTTTATTAGCAGATAATAAAAGGATAATATTTATCACCGATTTAAACAGGCCTGCTGCAGCTGCATAGGAATACCTGTTCTCTCTAAGGCCTATACGGTAAACATAGGTATCAATGACATCAGCATAGGCTCTAAGCCTTGCATTTCCCATTTGGTTGGTAAGCATCATGATTTGATCAAAGTTGGCATTTAGCAGGTTTCCTATAGTAAAGATAAGCAGAATAATAATAGTGGGCATTATGCAGGCCACAGTAATATGCCACATCTTGGCATATCTGCCAGCCCCATCAATTTCAGCTGATTCATATAACTCCGGATCTATGGATGATATGGCTGCGAAAAATATAATAGAATTCCATCCAAGTCCTTTCCACAGATCCGTTAAAACAGCCATTCCCCAAAAATACTCTCCTTTACCAAAGAAGTGTATAGGCCGTTCTATCAATCCTAAGGCTAGCAGTGTTTCATTTACAGCGCCATGGTCAACAGAGAAGAAATCAAATAATATTGTGGCGGCTACTACCCAGGAAATAAAATGAGGTAAATAACTTATGGTTTGAACACTCTTTTTAAAATATCTGTTTCTGACTTCATTTAAGAGAACTGCAAAAATAATGGGCATAGGAAAGTTAATAATCATCTTTAAAATGCTAATAGCTACAGTGTTTCGTAGTACTGTAGGAAAGTTTGGATCATTGAAAAGATAGGAAAAGTGCTTAAAACCAACCCACTCGCTAAGACCAGGAAAATCTCCTAAACGAAATTCCTGAAAGGCCATAAGTATTCCATACATAGGTATATAGGAGAATATAATAATATGTATTATTGAAGGAATAACTAATAGCTGCAGATCCGCCTGCTTTATAAACTCCCTAATAAACCTATTTTTTTTGGATACTGTGGTCATAATCTAAACCTCCATCTATACAGATTTCAGTCTCCTTTTGTACTGTAAAACCTTACTTCTTCTACCCTCCTTCCCCTATGAGTGGATAAAATATCTTTGTTATACTTTTGCAGCATACAGTAGTTCTACAATACTTTATTGCTATGGTAAAATGTTAACTAAAGGGAATCAGTTACCTTTACATTTATACAATATGCAAACTTTAATTTATTTATGTTTATATATTTAACTATTAACCTGTTTAACAGCACTGATTTGGGACAAAATTTATACATAAAAAAATCTGTTCCAGAAAGCTTTTTATTCCTGGAACAGATTATGATTTAATCCCTTGTGCTAGTTCGACCTTTAGAAAACCATGTATATAATGGCTATTGATAAGTGAACGCCTTCGCTGATTTGGCTTTAGAAAACTTGGCTTATGGAATGCAGAAAAGCCGTAGCCGAGGCAGGAGGCCGAGGCAGCTTCCACCGGCAGGACGCCGGTTTGGAAGGGGTAGGCTTTTCAAAATGAAATAAGCCTTAGTTTTCTCCAAATCAGTGATGAAGTGAACGTTTAATAGCCATTATTATTCATATGATTAACTGGCACAAGGGACTAATTTATGTATGATTTAATTTATGTGAATATATTTTCCACTTGCAATTCATAAAAGGCGATGGTCTTTCTTTTCCATGTATAAGTAATATATATCCGATCTTTTTTGGCTATTATGGCTGGATAGGAGAACTCGCCGTCTTCCCTGTTTTTTGGCCTGTGGTTTCTGTCCAATACCAGCTTTTCTTCCCAGGTCTGTCCATTATCCTTAGAAATACTGCATACAAGGGGAGTACGCTCAGCCCAGTTGCCGCTGACCGGATTATAAACCAGAACCAGTACCCCATTATCCATTTTTATTAAATCTATACCGCTGTTGTTATTTGGAAGTTTGGTAGGATAAGCTTGTGACCAGGTAGTCCCATAGTCATCAGAATCGCTTCTATAAACAAAACCTTCCGTACTTCTTATAAGCATATGGACTTTGCCAGGTTGGGACTCCCATAGGGTAGGCTGTATTATACCCTTTCCCTGTAACTTTTTATGATCAATGGGAACGAAATGACTTTTTATCCATGTTTGCCCCTTGTCCTTGGACATATCAACAAAGCAATCCCATTTTTCCGGGGTTTCTATTGAAGCTGGTGCCAGCCAGGTTCCCTTGGACAATACTATGGGCTTACACCTTACAGGGCCTCTTCCACCTACATCTCCCTCCACCAACTCCTTAGGCTGGGACCAGGTAAATCCTCCGTCCCGGGAAGTCATCACCATGGTCCTCCATTCCATAGGATTTTTACCTACCTTATAAAACAAAAATAGTTTTCCTTCCGGTGAGTTAAATAAGACCGGGTTCCAACAGGGAACATTATCTTTGTCAGCTATCTTAACCGGGGCACTCCACCTGCCCTTTTGCCTTCTAGATAACCAAATGGCTACATCAGGGTGCTGCTCATGGGTTCCCCCAAACCATGCCGCTATGATATCATCATTTTCTAATATAGCCAGAGTAGATGCGTGGCATTGAGGGAAGAACTTCTCCTGCTCAAAAATAAATTCCTTGGTTTTTACCTTAATATCCATTCCCATACTCCTTATGGTTTTTAAGATTTTCTCTTGGCCTTATTGGCTAAATAAATTTTTTCTCTTTCTTTAAACAAGGCTTCTTCTTCAGGGGTTTGAAGCTCCAGACGGGGAACTTCACAGGGCTTGCAATTTTCATCCAGGGCTACCATGGTAAAATAGGCCTTAAGGGCAGTCCTGGGAGGCTCATCAACTTTTAGATCTTCTACTTCAATTTTGACAGCTATCTCCATAGAGCTTCTGCCAACAAAGACTAATTGGGTTCTACAGGTAACCAGCTGGCCAACCAGTATGGGCAAATAGAATTCTAACTCATCAACCCTGGCAGTCACTACATTGGTCCGGCAATGCTTTACTGCTGTTACATAGGCAGCAGTATCCATAAGCTTCATAATCTCTCCACCATGAACATTACCTGCAGAGTTTGCTTCGCTGGGCAGCATGACCTTAGACATTACGGTACGTGAATATGCAACTGTCTTTGATTCCATCCTCTTTGCCATAACCTACCTCCATTGCTTTATAGTCATTCCTGTTTTGTAATCTTTGTTTTATGATTTTTCTTTTATCATTTTTGCTTTATATCATTTTTGTTATGTTATTTGTCTTTTGCACTTATTAATGCTTTACTGTCATTGTTTTTATAGCTTTACTGTGACTTACAGCTTTTCTACAACAAAACCAGGTCTTTTAAAGTCAATTCTATTTACAACGTCTTTTATTTGTCCGGTTTCACTGTCCCTTTGGACAATCACCACCTGATCGCTTCTTTCATTTGTTATAGCTATATAATTATCACCTCCAATTAGATCTATGTGCCTGGGCCAGTTTCCAAAACAATCACTATGAGATATCTTTTCCAATAAACCGTCATCCCTTACCTTAAATATTCCTATAGTATTGGAGCCTCGATTTGCTGCATACAGGTATTTTTTATCCTTTGTAAGGCATAGGGTGGAACAATAGCTTTGTCCTTGAAAACCTTCCGGGAGGGTGCTTATGCTTTGAACTATCTTTAAACCCTCTTTGCCCATATGAATGGTTATAATTCTATTAGAATATTCGGTGATAATATAAATAAGGTCTAGCTCCGGGTAAAGGGCTATGTGCCTTGGGCCCTCTCCTCTATTAAGCTGAAAATATTCTCTTTCACTAAGCATCCCCTTATTTATATCATAAATGTAGATTCTGTCCAGTGCAATATTGGCAGAATAGAGCCTTTTCTCCTCAGCATCAGGTACACCACAATGGGCCCGACTTTCTATGTCATCCCTATCTCCCTGCCTTAAGGTACATAAAAGCTCTTTAAATCCTTGATCTCCAACCCCTATAGAGAAAACTTCTCCGCTTCCATAACAGCTGCCCACCAAAGCTCTGCTTTTAGGCAGATAACTAATATGACATAAAATATCACTGTTTAATTCCCGGGAGTCTACCAAGCTATATCCATCACCCTTCCCAATAAACATATACACCCAGCAGCCACTACCCTTTTCAGTGATACCAAAAAGTAAATTGTCATGATAACTTAGATAGGATGAGGCCTCAACATTACTCGCCCATAAGAGTTCCTTCTTCCTGCAGTCCACACCCACATCATAGAGACCAATTGAATTGCTTTCTCCCCCTCCGTAACCAGATATGAATAGCTTCATAAAGCCCTACCTCCTATTCCCAATACTCATCCTTAGAATCTAAACCATAAAACCTTGTCTTTTTTATCCTATCCCTTATATCTCATTTCTTTATCCTTTATATCTCATCCTTTAAATCTCATTCTTGACCAGCCGTATCCAGCTTCCTCAGAGCTGTCCTCCGGCATTCCTGGCAAAATAAGGCCTCCATCAATCTTTATGGTCGCCCCGGTAATATATCTTGCCTTGTCTGAAGCTAAATACTCTGCCAGATAACCCACCTCATCAGGTGTTCCCAGCCTCCCTGCCGGTATCTTTTTTGCAAAATTACTTTTGGTCAGTTCTTCTAATGTAAAGTTGCCTCTTATGGCAGTTGCTCCCGGAGCAATGCAATTGACTCTTATACCGTAATGGGACATCTCTAAGGCCATGGACTCCACGGCACGGATAAGAGCAGCCTTAAACGACCCATAAATACAGTCTTCCGGATAGGCCCTTATACCCCTTGTTGAAGATATAAAAATAATACTGCCCTCTATTTTATTTTCCACCATATAGTTGGCCGCAACCTTTGAACATAATATGTAGCTTCTATAGTTTAATCCGTACAGATTATCTATGAATTCTGAATCCACCGTCAACAAACTATTGTGTCTGGTTATGCCGGCATTGCATACTAAAAGATCTATACCACCTAAATCTTTTATGGCTTTATTTGTTACCTCTTCAGGTACATGAGCCTTCTCCAGGCTGGCCTGATAGTAAAAGCATCTTCTTCCCATACCCTTTATTTCATCGGCCAAAGACTGGGCCTCTTGCTGCTGGGTATGATATGTAATGGCAATATCATAGCCTGCCTTTGCCAATACTCTTGCAATACCCCTTCCAATACCCCTGCTACCGCCAGTTATAAATGCCTTTTTGCTGGACATATTCTCACCATCCGTTCTTTTTTAAAACATGGTTATAGTAGGAAACATACCTAAATTAACCGGTTGCACTAGTTCCACCGTTAAAAACACTATTGCATAATGGTTATTAAAAAGTGAACGCCTTGGCTGATTTGGCTTTAGAAAACCTGGCTTATGTATTAGCTTAAATTATGGTGTATATGCAGTTCCATCTGGCAATCTTGTTTGAGTCCACATGGTAACCTTTGTCTCACATGGATATTTGGCTGCCAGTTCCTCATTGATATCTATTCCCAATCCTGGTTTATCATTGGCATACACATATCCATCCTTTAAAACCGGGCTTCCGGGAAATACTTCATGAAGCTCTTCGGATATGCCTGCCCACTCCTGAATTCCAAAATTATGGGATACCAAATCCAGGTGAATATTGGCAGCGTGTCCTACAGGAGAAACATCACCAGGTCCATGCCATGCTGTTCTTATACCAAACTGTTCACAGAAGATTGCCAGCTTTCTGGCCGGAGTGATTCCTCCTATCTGGCTAATATGGACCCTGATAAAATCTATTAACTTGTTTGCTATTAAGTAATCCCATTCTTTTGGATTGTTAAATAGTTCCCCTATGGCAATGGGAGTAGATGTCTGTTGACGCAGTATTTTAAGCCAGTCAGCCTGCTCAGGTGGCAGGGGATCCTCCAGAAAGAATAACCTGTAGGGTTCCAAGTCCTTGGCCAGCCTAATGGCATCAATAGGAGGTATTCTTTCATGAACATCATGAAGCAGCTCCACTTCATCCCCTAATTTTCCTCTTACGTATTCAAATAGCCTTAAAGTATTTCTAATATACTGGTCGGGACAATAATAGACACCTTGTGGGGAACCTTCTGGCCTGTTAATGCTGCCAGCTTGTCCACCGTAGCCACCCCACTGGATTCTAACATGTCTGATGTTTTGATCCATGTACTTTTGTACGTTTTCAACAATAGTGTCCAGATCCTTTCCGTCTGCATGACGGTAAACGGCAACACCTTGCCGGGATTTGCCACCCAATAGATCATATACCGGCATATTGGCCATTTTACCCTTAATATCCCACAGTGCCATATCAACCCCTGAGATGGCATTATTAGTTACCGGACCATTTCGCCAATAGGAATTGTTATTCATGAGATGCCATAAATCCTCTATATTGGCAACATCCCGTCCCACAAGCAGTGGCTTTAAATAGTCCTCTACCATAGCAGCAACTAATTTTTCACGATAGGCAAATGTTGCACATCCCAGACCATAAAGCCCTGGTTCTGATGTTTCAACCTTTACCACTATTAAATTGATTCCCGCTGGTGCAGTTAGGATAGCCCTGATATCTCTGATAGTTACTTTTGACATGATTAACCCCCCATATCATATAGAAATGCTTGTTTAATTAAAGATTTTGCTTAAAGACTTGGGTTATATTATTGCAAGCACAATTATATGGTTATTATATCATTGCTATTACTGTACAATCAATTTCCAGTTTTGTAAAGTATATGTCAAGATTAAGGCACAAAGTTTTCCTTGGCAATAACTAGATATTATTGTACAATTTAGTTAGTATATGTAGCAATTAAAATATGGGGGAGGTAACTATCATGAAGAAACAAGCCTTTAATCCTTATCTTCCGTCATGGGAATACATACCTGATGGTGAACCCTATGTATTTGGGGATAGGGTATATGTCTTTGGATCTCATGACCAATTCAGAGGACATGCTTATTGTTTGAACGATTATGTTTGCTGGTCAGCACCTGTGGATGACCTGGGTAATTGGAGATATGAAGGTGTTATTTATCCCAAAACCTCTGATCCTGCAAATAAGGATGGTGAAATGTGCCTGTATGCTCCTGACGTTACAGTAGGACCTGATGGCCGCTATTATCTATACTATGTTTTAGATAAACTTAGTGTTGTATCTGTGGCAGTATGTGATGAGCCTGCCGGAAGGTATGAGTTCTATGGCTATGTAAAATATCCAGATGGTACTCTATTAGGGGAAAGGGAAGGCGATGAACCTCAGTTTGATCCCGCTGTCCTGACAGAAGGGGACAGGACCTATATGTATACCGGTTTTTGCAGGGTTGGCGATAAATCCAGAAGTGGAGCAATGGCTACTGTTTTAGGGCCAGATATGTTAACTATAGTGGAGGAACCAGTAATTGTTATACCCAGTGAACCATACAGCAAGGGAACCTCATTTGAAGGATTTGAGTATTTTGAAGCACCCTCTATCAGAAAAAGGGGCGACACATATTATCTCATTTATTCATCCATTGCCCTGCATGAATTATGTTATGCTACCAGTAAACACCCTACTAAAGGCTTTGTTTATGGCGGGGTAGTCAGCAGCAATTGTGATCTTCACATCGATTCCTACAAACCAGCCGACAAGCCTATGTACTATGGCTGGAATAACCATGGAAGTATTGTAGAAATCAAGGGACAATGGTACGTATTCTATCATAGGCATACTAACGGCACACCCTTTTGCAGGCAGGGCTGTGCAGAACCCATTGAGTTCAGGGAGGATGGTTCTATAATACAGCCGGAAATGACATCCTGCGGATTAAATGGCGGACCACTAATTGGCAAGGGCGAATATCCTGCATACATAGCTTGCAATCTTTTCTGCCAGCATGAGGCCATGTACACAGGCAGAGAAGGAGGATGGATGGACCAAAGATTCCCTAAAATTACACAGGACGGCAGAGACGGGGACAAAGAAGATGGTTACATTCTCAACATGCGTGATTCTGCAACCGCTGGATTCAAATATTTTGACTGCCAAGGAGTAAAAAAGGTTTCTATAAAGGTAAGAGGTTATTGCAAAGGAGCTTTTGAAGTAAAAACTGCCTGGGACGGCGAACCTCTTGGAAGTATCCCAGTAGGTTTCTCTAATATATGGAAGGAATATACAGCTGATATTGCTATCCCCGATGGTGTCCATGCCCTTTATTTCACTTACAGGGGCGAGGGTAGCGCTGCATTAAAATCCTTTACCCTTATCTAAGGAATCTGCAAAATTGATATCTAAAAGCAGGGTATTAAGAATAATATTATTTAGCAATACAAGAATTTTTACTTTCTATCAAGAATTTTTACTCTCTATAATGAGAAAGCTTATATATACTTATATATATAATTGCAGTGATCTAAAGGTCGACCTAGCACAACCAGTTAATTAGTTTCTCTTATAGCTAAGTGTTTAAATGTTAAATAGAGGAAGGTTTTTTATATGAGATTTGTAGTAAGGCAGAAAATATTTTCCTTTGGGGATAATTTCACTATAAAAGATGAGTACGACAACCCCCATTTTGTCGTAAGGGGTAAGGTATTTGCTCTTGGGGATAAGCTTAGAATCTACGATATGGCCGGGCAGGAACTCTATTATATAGAACAAAAACTCTTTCGCCTTCTCCCGGAATACACTATTTATCAATCAGGTCGGCCTGTTGCCATGGTAAAAAGAGAATTTACTTTCTTTAGACCTAAGTTTAATATCACCAGTACCATGGGCAATTTTACTATTGAAGGTAATTTCCTGGGTATGGATTTTACCATAAGAAAGAATGGCCGCATGGTAGCCCAGGTGTCCAAACGCTGGTTTTCCTTTGCTGATACCTATGGCATTGATATAGTGGAAGGAGAAGACTATGGTTTTTTGATAGCCTTGGTTATAGTCATTGACCAGGTCATCCATGATAATAACCATAATAACAATTAAAGAATTAAACAATAAAACAATAGCTGAAAATTGTATGCAAAAGAAGTCCCGTACTTTGATACGGGACTTCTTTTATGAATCTATACATATCTTTTATAATCTGTATATTAATTATTTCGCAATACTACCATTACCATTTATATAGATGTGATCTGTACCTTCCAGCTTGGTAGTATACCATTCAATTAGCTGATCCATGGAATCTATATTCCCAGGTACCCATATTCCCGCTGTTCCTACATCCACATCCTGATGGGCATCGGATCCTGCAAGCATTTTCATGTTATTTCCCCGGGCAAAAGCATATGCTTTGTCATTTCTAGAGTTGTGCCTGGGATGACCATTATAGACCTCTACTCCATCTAATAATTTAGGAGATGCAGGGCGCAAGTTTTTTCTATAGGGATGGGCCTGGATGATTAAAGCGCCCTTATTGGATATACCATTTCTAAAGCTTTCCAAGGTCTCATTGTAAAGCTTGGGATTTTCTATTAGGTACTCTTCATCTAGGCCATAAACCAAATAATCTTCCGGCCCGTTAGTAAATCTGATCTCCATGCCCAAAAATACCTTTAGCCCTATTTTTTTACCCTCTTTTTCAGCCAGCTTATAGCCAGAGACAAATGACTTAATTTTATCCTGCCAGGATATTTGGCCAAGGTCTTCAAAATACTCTTTACAGTAATGGTCGGTTATTATGATAGCTTGATATCCCGCTTTCTTGTAGAGTCTTACCATTTCATCAGCCGAAACTTTGCCGCATCCGCTGACCTGGCTGGTATGCACGTGGGTATCAAGCAGAATCAAATCATTATTCATTCTGTATTTACGCCTCCATTAAAAAGGCTCTGTATCCTCTCATGGTTTCGTAAATATCTGCTTTGCTGGCCACTTCCCATGGGGCGTGCATATTGTGAACAGGTACTCCGCAGTCTATTACATCCATACCATATTCAGCCAGGATATATGCTATGGTGCCGCCGCCTCCCTGGTCTACCTTTCCAAGCTCAGCTGTCTGCCACATAACATTATGTTTTTCCATAATTGTTCTAAGCTCAGCTATAAATTCCGGGTTGGCATCGTTACTACCACCCTTGCCTCTTACCCCGGTATACTTATTAAAGGTCATTCCCTTGCCCATATAGGCAGAGTTTTTTGGCTCCGTAACCGAGGGATAATTAGGATCAACGGCAGCACTCACATCTCCAGACAACATCTTTGAATTAGCCAGGCACCTTCGCAGTTTCAGTTCGTTATAATCCCCAACCAGATTCATTATCTCTGCTACGGTATTTTCAAAGAACCTTGATGTCATTCCAGTAGCGCCCACGCTTCCAATCTCCTCTTTATCTACCATCAGTGCAACACAGGTTTTGTCAGGATTTTCAATATCCATCAATGCTTTAAAGGCAGTGTAGGCACACACTCTGTCGTCATGTCCATAGCCCATAACCATGCTTCTATCCAGGCCATAATCCCTTGCCCTGCCCGCTGGAACAACCTCAAGCTCAGCTGATACAAAGTCTTCTTCTGTTATTCCGTATTTCTCATTAAGAAGTTTTAAGATATTTTTCTTTACCCTATCCTTTTCATCTTTATCCTTTACAGGAATGCTGCCAAGGGATATGTTTAAATCTTCCCCCTCAATTGCTTTGGACAGTTTTTTATCCATCTGATCCGAAGCCAAATGAATTAGTAAGTCAGTTATGCCTACAACAGGGTCGTTCTCATCCTCACCAATTACTATATCCACCACGGCGCCATCCTTTTTTACCACAACACCATGTATAGCCAAGGGAATAGTTACCCACTGGTATTTCTTTATTCCCCCGTAATAATGGGTTTTAAAGAGGGCCAGCCCGGAATCCTCATACAGGGGGTTCTGTTTTAAATCCAGTCTGGGCACATCCACATGAGCTCCAATGATCCTTAAGCCCTGCTCCATTGGTTTACTTCCAATAACAAATAGAGCCAAGGTTTTACCTGAGTTGTTGGCATATACTTTATCACCGGCTTTCAAGGGCTCACCTTTTTCAATATAGCTGGCTACATCCCTATAGCCTTTTTCTTCAGCCAATCTAATAAATTCTGTTACACATTCCCTTTCAGTCTTGCAAAGGGAAATAAAGTCCTTGTAGCCTTCAGAAAAGGCAAATAGATCATCCAAATCTTCATCAGTATACTTATCCCACACATAACCGTAGGTTTTCTCTAAATTGTCCTTCTTTGTATCCTTTATGTCCATTTTAACTCTCCTATTTCTAATCTTATTTAATTCCCATCTTATTTAATACCTTGTAATCATAAACATAACATGGAACTAGCATAATAAGTTAACTATCTCTTTTAATAGTTCTATCATACTACCAGTTAGAAATCTTTTCTCAAGTGAGATATTTACTTCATAATATCAGTTTTTTTAGGACTGCTTCTTCCCTCCAGATCCGGAGGCCGGGATTCTAAGGCGGCAAAAGATATCTCTATATCCTCCGCAGCTTCTTCGGGGGTTAGGCATCCTACCGTTACCATATCGCAAGGCCTTATGGTATGCCATGAGAAGGTCAATCCTACAAAGGGACTTACCCTGCCTGCTGCCATAGGTTTAATGGTCATTACAGGTTTTTTTGCCTCCCATATAACCTTGTGTATATATTCTACCTCTATCTGCATCAAAAATCCCATACAGTTGTATATCTGTATATAGGTTTCCACATCATACTCATTAAGGTCGGAGTATACAACCAGCTCCGGCATATGACAGGATAAGCCGGGTATCATATCATGATCCCTTATCATCTTTAAATAGTCCGGCAGCCTGTCAATAATCTTTTTATTTTTGTTTACCAGCTCTTCTACAGAAGAATGATGGGGAAGGCAGAAGGTAGCCCCTAGCTTTTTGCTGGCAGCTATAACTTTCTCAGCTTCCTGTCTGGCTGTAGGGTTGTCATCTACATTAAGAATAGGGGTGTCAATGATGATCATGCCTTTACCAGTTTTGTCTTCAGCAGCCTTTACAGCGTCTGATAAAATGGGATTGCCTACAAAGGGACCCATTACAGTATCAACACCTGAGTCTAAAAAAACCTTGAACATGTCGGAAATTTTATCAGCGGTATCATTCTTTTTTCTGATCAGGTTATCAGCAGCTGGACTGGTGTGGCTGTATCCTAAAATCCAGTTGGTGCCTATTATCATTCTGGATAGGGATACCCCACCCACCTGGGTGCGAGGAAACATTTTGGCCATGGCAGACTCCTCCTAAAAATTTAATATATTAGATTTATTATATAAAAGTGGTTTAATATAAAGTTCATATACTATTATATACCATATTATAATGTTTTCTAGCTATTTAATAATAGTTTTTGCATTTAGCTGTCTGAGGTAAGGCGGGTAAACAGGTCGTTGACTATTTTGTCTCTATTTATATTAAAAACGTATCTAATCATATGTCTGTCCTTTGAAAAAGCTATCTTATGATCATAAGTAGGGATAGGACTATATTCTAAACGATCCTGCATAAAATCATCCTCTAAAAACCAGGCTATGGCAGAAACATCCCATATAACTCTTGTCCAAGTGGGTATGTTGCTATATATCTTTGCCTCTTTTATGGTAATATCACTTAGATAGTCACAAAGTGGATTTTTACCCTTTAACCAGTACTCTATCTCAGGTTGGGATATGGTTAATTTGTCCACAACACCGATACAGGGTAGCTGAACCACCGGTACTCCACAGCCAAATATCACCCTGGCCGCCGCTATATCCTGAGAAAGGTTAAACTCTCTATTGTCATTCATATGATAGGCATGTCCTCCCAGCCAAACCACCACTATCTTTTCCTTAATAGAGGGATCCATTAGCAGTGCTGAAGCAACATTTGTTATAGCGCCAATAGCAATCACATAAAGGGATTCCCCTTCCGGCATCTCTTTGGCCAGCCGGACTAAGTTTTCAGCAGCAGGTGAAATTACGGGAGTCTGTTCATCTTTTAAATAGGTCTCGGAACCCTTGTATACTATATCATATAAATCCTGCCTACCCATTAATCCTAGAATATTCTTGATTTCATCATAACTTTTTAGCATGCCTAATTTTGGATAATCAGCCTTATCGTTGGAAAAAGGTGCTGCGTGAAGGGCTAAGACTTGAAACTTTTCATGGCATTTTAGCATATATGCAAGAGCGTATTGGTCGTCAATCTCATTGTAGGTATCCGTATCTAAAATGGCTTTCACCTTTCCCTTGGGCTTTTCTAACCTCTTTATAATTTCATAATTTTGCACAATACCCACCCCTTATATAATTAATATCATAATCACAGTGCAACAAAGCACTATTTCACTTACATATTTACACAAAATGCATCAAATTATCTTTTGTCATCTACCATTATACTATTTTCATAACAAAATTTGTACCTATTAAATGAAAATAGAGGAAAAGAATTACAGATTCTTTTCCTCTATAGCCATGATCATATCAACTCTTCTTTGATGCCTGCCGCCTTCAAATTCTGCTTCCAACCAGCTGTCTATAATCATCTTTGCAAGGTCAATACCCACTACTCTGGCACCCAGGGCTAAAATATTGGTATTGTTATGTCTTTTTGATAGAGCAGCGCTATAACAGTCGCTGCACACCACAGCACGAATGCCCTTTACCTTGTTAGCTGCCAGGGATATACCCACACCTGTGCCACACATCAAAATACCCCCATCATACTCTCCACTGGCCACTGCCTTGGCTACTGCCTCACCATATATAGGATAATCGGTACTCTCTTCCGAATAACATCCAAAATCCTTATATTCAATACCTTTCTCATCTAAATATTTTTTGATTTCCTCTTTAAAGGAAAATGCTGCATGATCGCTACCAATTGCTAACATAAAAACACTCCTCAAATATATTTTTTCTGCCAAAATAATATACTCTTTAGTATATTATTTGCAGTATATTAGCCTTTTTGATGTAAGGGACTTATCTTCCTGTTTAATTTGCTGGCCAATAGCTTCCAGGCTATTTTGCAGTCATCACTGGTATATGAAGGAACAAAACCAAAATCTAAATACATGTTTATAGCCTTCCAGCTGGTGGTTTGAGAAGTCAGATAGGCTTTTGCATGGGACTGCTGCATCCGTTTTATTGCCCTGGCTACTAAGGGTTTGCCCAGCTTTTTGCCCTGATAGTCAGGATGTATGGCAATCCAATGAAGCCTGCCTATTATCTCCCCATTTAAGTCCTGGCCATACCAGCCCATGGATGTACCAATAGCCCGGTCATTTCTATCACACAAAAAGAAACATCTGGACCTAAGTTCCGTTTCAAAACCCGTAAACTCATACCTAAACCGCTTTAAGGCTTTATCAATGCTGCTAAACTCACCGGCAGCAGTTTCTATTTGTGCCCAAATCTCCTGATCCCCGTCCTTAAAATTACGGAAATAATAGCCTTGAGGCAAGGGTATATTGGTGTTAACCTCTCTTATGTTATTATGGATCATCCTTACTTTAAAGTATTTTATCATAAAGCCCTCCAACAAAAGACCTTTAGATCTAATTCTAACCCCGACCGGATTCTTTGTCAATTTTCAAGCTAATATTACAATCTTTGCAATAATTCAACTTTAAACCAGCTATAATCTAATAATAGCAATCATTTCAATGAATTTTACTGTTTCCTAAAAATACTTCATGAAGTATAATATAGAGAGTGTTTTATAGATGTATTTCATCATGCATCAGACTGTAAAGGAGAGGGAAAAATGCATATAGAATGCCCAGTCTGTGGAGCATTTTTTGATGAGGATACAAATCCCCATTGTCCCCGCTGTCAAATTCCAGTCGATCTATTTTCTGGATGTGGAAGCTGTAGCGGATGCGGAAAAAGTGGTAGTAGTGGTGGTAGCGACAGTGGATGCTGTAGCAGTGGATGTTGTCATACAAAAGCAGAGTCAGTTTAAATCTGACCCTGCTTTTTTGTTAATATCTAATTGTTAGTTTTTATATTATTACTTTTTATATTAGCCCCTTTTCTCAGTCTCTTTTTGGAATTATTTCAATCCAGTATCCGTCTGGATCCTCTATAAAATAGATACCCATATCCTTGTTTTCATAGCTGATACAGCCCATTTCCTTATGATGGTTATAGGCAGCCTCAAAATCATCCACTACAAGAGCCAAATGAATTTCATTGTCCTCTAGGTCATAAGGCTCTTTTCTATCCCTGAGATATGTAAGCTCTATCTGATGTTCTGTTGTTCCATCGCCCATAAACACCAGAGTAAAACTTCCATCCTCAGCCTCTACCCTTCTAACCTCTTCAAGGCCCAGGGCTTCCTTGTAAAAAGCAAGGCTTTTGTCCAGGTCTAAAACATTAAAATTTGTGTGAGCAATTTTAAACTTCATTCTATAATTCCCCTTTCACTTACTTTTTGAATATTATCTCCTGCCCCCTATGGGACAATTCTACTATTTTGGTTGGCTGATGCGCAAGCCTTTGAGCAAAAGTTCTTGTTATACTATAATCATCCCAAAAATGCATGGGTATAAATAGCCTGGGCTTTAGCTTTTTAATAAAGTATTCTCCTCCCATATAATAGTATTCCTCCAGTCTTGGATCCACCGGGAAAAAGGCTATGTCTACATCTTCATCCTTCATCATTTCCAGTTCCACCAAAAACTTATTCTCATCCTCTTCTAATTCCTGGGGAGTTGATTCATAATACCAGTACCAGCAGTTTAGATCTCCTGCATGGAAAATCTTAAAGCCCCCAATTTCTACCTTAAAGGATACCCCTATATCGGTAGAACCATAAGCTTTAACAAAAATGGAATCATCCTTGTACTCTTCATATGGTTGCATACTGCAATACTTTGTATCTTTAGAAGGGGTTTCCACATCAAAACTAAGAAAGTATTGGATATTGCTATTTATTCTCTCCCACTCAAAGATAACAGGATTATAATGATCATGGTGGCTATGGGATACAAAAACGTAAACAGTTTCCGCTTCCTCCAGGTCCTTATGGGAGATAGTACCCTTATCTAATCCACTAAGTCTTCCTTCAGGCTCATGGGAATAATAATCAAAAACCAGCAGATTGCCTCTGATTTTTACGGCAAACCCGCTATGGTGCAGGTAGTATATTTTTGCTCTTTCCTGACTCAAGGTCTTTTCACTTCCTTTCTTGTTCTTATTATTTATCATTATCATCACTAAATCATCACTTATTTAACCCTTTGTGTTAGTTCATCTCATATGACTTATAAAGGCTATTAAACCTTCACTTATTAATAGCCTTTATGTACATAGTGATCTAAAGGTGGAATCAGCACAATCAGTTAATTTAACCTATTGTGCCGGACCAAAGTTATTACTACATAAGTATTATTAGCTATAACCAAGTAAACACCCATTTCCATTGAAACAGGTCAAATTATTTATATATACCACATATACCACCACTTTAGCACTTTAAATCAAGCATACAATAAACAAAGCAAAAATATAGGATTACATAAATATCGATAAGAGATTACAAATTTTCTAAATAAAATAATATAAAAATAGTATCTCCATATGCTAAATTATAGTTACCCAAAATATTGACTATGAATACCATCAAGGCAATTTGAATGGATTATTTTTTTAAACTGATCATATGAGGAGGAGTTGTAATGAATTCACTAGAAAGAGTATCACTAATACTGCAGCATAAAAAAGCAGACCATGTACCTGTTTATCCCCTAATCAACAGTATTTCCAGAAAATATACTGGTATTGACTATGCAAGATGGTGCCAGGATACTGATCTATGTGCTGAATCTATAATCAAGGCTACTGAAGATCTTGATGTAGATGTTATCTGTTCATTGGTGGATCTGTCTGTAGAGGCTGCAGATTTTGGTCAGCCCATTGAATATCCAAAAGATGCAGCAGCCCGCCCTATCCACAACGAAAGGATTATAAAATCCATTAATGATTACACTAAAGTAGAGCCCGTCAATCCAAGAAAAACTCCCAGGATGAGTGAACATATCCGCTTATGCGATCTTTTGATGAAGGCAAAGGGCAAGGAAAAACCTGTAGTTGCATTTGTTTTTGGTCCTTTGGGAATCTTAAGCATGATGAGAGGGCAACAAGATATGTTTATGGACCTGTTTGATGATCCGGATGCCATGCACATAGCCCTGGAAGCCATTACTGAAACCCTTATGGAATACTGCACAGCTCTTATGGAAACAGGAGTTCATGCAATCATGTTCGATACCCTGTATGCATCCCAATCTATTATGAGTAAAGAAATGTGGGATGCTATGGAGGGTCCATACATGGAGCGTCTGGCTAACCATGTTCATAATAATGGTTGCATGGTTATGATACACAATTGTGGAACAGGAATCTACTTCGATGTACAGATTAAAAGAATGCGTCCTCAAGCTATTTCTTTCCTCCATGTTCCTGATGATTGCTCATCCTTTGCTGAGACGAAGGAAAAATACGGTCATCAGACCACTCTAATAGGCCGTATTCCACCTAGTCTGATCTTGACCGCCTCAGCTGAAGAAGTGGAGGAAGAGTGCAAAAAAGACATAGATACCTTTAAAAAGGACGGAGGATTTATCCTTGCTACTGGATGTGAATATCCAGCCAACGCTAGCATAGACTACGCTCGGCTTATGGTGCAGATAGCAAAAACCTATGGTAAATATTAAATAAATCTTTAAAAGCAAAGCTAAAAAGGCCACGGCATCGGAACCGTGGCTTTTTTATTATT
>JAAYGY010000008.1 GCA_012735575.1 Clostridiales bacterium | reverse complement strand
ATAGGGACCATTGAGCCCTAATTTTTTTAGCCTACTATATACTTAAAGAAATAATTTTGCTATAAGTAATCCAATCCCTATTGCAGCATATAAAATGCCCCCAAATTTGGCTAATGTTGCTTCTTTGGGGATTTCTTTTTGATATGTTTTTGTATTGTAGAAAAGAAACAGGGCTATGCTACAGAAAATTAAGAGGGCAGCAGTATAGTTTGTAGCTATGGTTCTTATATAATCCATTGGAGTAGTTTGTGAAAACATCTTATCTCCCTTTCGTATATAAATTTCACACATATTATTTCTTTAATCCAAAACATTGGACAAATGATAGACTTGCTACTATAATATTGTGTATCAAAATATTAAAAATATTAATCTTAAAGGTGGAGAAAATCTTGAGCAGAAAGATGTTAGATATAGCTATAGAAGAAATCAAAGAACAAGATAAATATATAAATGAAATAAATAAACTTATAAAAGATAAAAATCTCAAATATCATATTGTAACTTATGGCTGCCAAATGAATGTCCATGATTCAGAGAAATTAGCGGGTATGTTGGAAACCATGGGATATACCGAGACTACTGAGCAGTCTGATGCTGATTTAATTCTCTTTAATACCTGTTGTGTAAGGGAAAATGCAGAGCTTAGAGTATACGGCAATGTTGGAGCATTATATCCATATAAACAACGAAATCCTAATCTTATAATCGGTATATGCGGATGTATGATGCAGCAGGATGAAGTAGCAACTGTTATAACCAAGAAGTTTCCTTTTGTAGATTTAATCTTTGGTACACACAATTTGCATCATTTCCCGAAACTCTTATTGCAAGCCATGGATGCCCAACAGACAGTAGTAGAAATATTAGATGAGCAGGGGCGTATAGTGGAGGATGTACCAATTAAAAGGGATTTGGGAGTGTCTGCATGGACAACTATAATGTATGGTTGTAATAATTATTGTACTTATTGCATAGTTCCATACGTTAGAGGAAGAGAAAGAAGCAGAAAACCTTCAGATATTTTGGATGAGATAAGAAGGTTAGCTGATGAAGGCTACAAAGAACTTACCTTACTAGGCCAAAACGTAAACTCATACGGGAAAGATTTGGATATTGATTACTATTTCCCAAATCTTTTAAGAGATGTAAACAAAATAGACGGTATAGAGCGAATTAGGTTTATGACATCCCACCCCAAGGATTTAACTAAGGATTTAATCATGGCTATGGCTGAATCAGAAAAAGTGTGTGAACACTTACATCTTCCCATCCAATCAGGTAGCAACAGAATTTTGAAGCTAATGAATAGACGTTATACTAGGGAAGATTATCTAGAATTAGTAAATGACATTAGACGTGAGATACCCCATATTGCTATTACCACTGATATAATTGTTGGATTCCCCGGTGAGACTGAAGAGGATTTTGCTGATACTTTAGATATTGTGAAAAAGGTCAGATACGACTCTGCATTTACCTTTATGTATTCTATAAGAACTGGGACTCCTGCTGCGAAAATGGATGAGCAGATAGACCAAAAAATAAAAAAAGAAAGACTTCAAATGCTCATGGAGTTGCAAGGTCAAATAAGCAAAGAAATTAACGAAAAATTTATGGGCAGCACTGTAGATGTATTGGTGGAAGGATTAAGTAAAAATAGGGATGACATGTATACCGGCAGAAACCGACAGAACAAACTAGTAAACTTTATGGCAGAGCATGATGTAACAGGAAAGATAGTAGAAGTGAAAATTACTCAGTCAAAAACTTGGACCCTTGAGGGAATCATGGTATAATTAAGACGGATAGTATACTATCAGGAGGATATTTATGTCTAAATTGACGCCAATGATGCAACAATATATGCAAATCAAAGAGCAATATAAGGATGCTCTTCTTTTTTTTAGATTAGGCGATTTTTATGAAATGTTCTTTTAAGATGCCAAAATAGCCTCTAAAGAACTTGAAATTACTCTTACTGGCAGAGATTGTGGTTTACCTGAAAGGGCTCCTATGTGTGGAGTTCCATATCATTCTGCAGAAGGCTATATAGCAAAACTTATTGAAAAAGGATATAAAGTAGCTATTTGTGAGCAAGTCCAGGATCCTTCTGAAGCCAAGGGAATTGTTGAACGGGATGTGGTTAGGGTAATCACACCTGGAACCTTGCTAGAATCCTCCATGTTAGATGAAAAAACCAATAATTATATTTTGTCCATCATAAAAAACGGGGAAAACTTCGGTTTATCGTGGGCAGATATATCAACAGGTGAATTTTATGTTTGTGAAATTCTAGAAGAGGAGAAAGCCGCAGAAAAAGTAGTAGATATAATATCAGGTATTATACCGAGTGAGGTAATTATCCAAAAAGAGGCTGAATCTGATATTGAGCTTATTAAGAATAATAAAATTAATGCAACTATTACACCTTATGATCCCTGGGCTTTTGAATATAATATTGCTTATCAAAAAATTGTTGATCATTTTAAAATATATTCTTTAGAAGGCTTTGGATTCCAGGATATGTCCATTGGAATCAGTGCAGCAGGTGCACTATTAAGCTATCTAAGCGATACTCAAAAAAGCTCCCTGAAACATATTACCGCCATTAAACCTTACCATACTCAATCAACGATGCTATTGGATGTAGCAACTCGCCGCAATTTAGAGTTAACGGAAACCATGCGAAACAAAAATAAAAAGGGATCATTGCTTTGGTTACTTGATAAGACCAATACCGCAATGGGAGGGCGTATTTTAAGGCAATGGATACAACAACCTCTTACGAATTCATCTCTTATTATTGAGAGGCTAGATGGAGTAGAGGAGTTATATAACAATCCTATAGCTATGGAGGAGCTTAGACTTAATTTAAGAAATATTTATGATTTGGAGCGGCTAATAGGCAGAATTTCTTACGGAAATGCCAATGCAAGAGATCTTATATCCCTTAAGCAATCCCTTGCTATGCTCCCTGGCATAAAACAAGTGTTAGGCCAATTTAAATCCATTATTCTCGGTAGTTTTTACAATGAATTGGACATCCTTGAAGATATTTTTCAATTAATAGAAGTTTCTATTGATGAGGATCCACCTATAACCTTAAGGGAAGGTTCCATAATAAAAGATGGCTATAACGAAGAATTGGACAAATATCGTCTAGCTATGACTAAAGGTAAGGACTGGCTAGCTGAACTAGAGAAAAAAGAGAGAGAACGAACTGGAATAAAAAATTTAAAAATTGGTTTTAATAAAGTTTTTGGTTATTATATTGATGTTACAAAATCTTATTATGATCTTGTTCCAGATGATTATATAAGAAAACAAACTCTAGCTAATTCGGAAAGATATATAACCTCAGAATTAAAAGAAGTAGAAGAAACTATTTTAGGTGCTGAAGAAAAAAGTATAGATTTAGAATATAAGCTTTTTGTTGATATTCGTGAGAAGATTGCTAGCCAAGTAAAGCGAATTCAAAAAACTGCTCAAGTAATCTCTAAATTAGATGTTTTATGGTCCTTAGCCCGTGTAGCACAAGAAAATAATTATGTTAGACCATCTATTGATGATGGAGACGTAATTGATATACGAGATGGCCGCCATCCAGTTGTAGAGAAGACATTGCCTAATGAACTTTTTGTGCCAAATCATACCTATCTAGATAATAGAGAAAATCGAATAGCAATTATAACTGGTCCTAATATGGCTGGAAAGAGCACATACATGCGGCAAGTGGCTTTAATTGTACTCATGGCACAAATTGGAAGCTTCGTGCCTGCCAGCAAGGCACATATCGGGATTGTAGATAGAATCTTTACAAGAGTAGGTGCCTCAGATGATCTATCTGCTGGTCAAAGCACCTTCATGGTTGAAATGAGCGAATTAGCCAATATCCTTCACAATGCAACTCCAAAAAGTATACTTATTTTAGATGAGATCGGTAGAGGAACCAGTACTTACGATGGACTTAGTATTGCATGGGCGGTTATAGAGTATATTTGCAAGGAAAAAAATTTAGGATGCAAAACCTTGTTTGCTACCCATTATCATGAACTAACTGAATTAGAAGGCAAACTAGATGGTGTAAAAAATTATTATATTACTGTAAAAGAACAGGGTAATGATATTATATTTCTAAGGAAAATAGTAAGAGGAGGAGCTGAAAAAAGTCTTGGGATTCAAATTGCAAGATTAGCTGGACTACCCTATAAAGTAATCAATAGAGCTACTAGCATTTTAGAGAAGTTGGAAGAAGTTGATATGCAGAGAGATAAAAAAGTTGTAGGGTTAGAAGAGAATAATATACAATTATCTTTTTTCCAACCTAAACCCTCAGAAATTGAAGAGGAGCTTAGAAATATTGATATACTCAATTTAACCCCTATTGAAGCTATGAATATATTGCATCGACTGGTTGAAAAATCTAAAGATAGCAAGGAGCTGTAAAATGAATCATATTCATATTTTAGATGAAAGTACCATTAATAAGATCGCTGCTGGAGAAGTAGTGGAAAGGCCTGCCTCCATAATAAAAGAATTGATAGAAAATTCTATAGATGCAGACAGCACTGCTATCACTATTGAAATCAGGGAAGGAGGCAAATCCTATATAAGGGTTGCCGACAATGGCAGAGGTATGAGTTTTCAGGATGCTCGCATGTCTTTTGAAAGACATGCCACTAGTAAGATTAGTTCAGTCGATGATTTGCAAAATATAGATACTCTGGGATTTAGAGGTGAAGCTTTAGCTAGTATTGCAGCTGTTACTCAGATGGAAATGATTACTCGAGAAAGAGATAGCCTTTCTGGCATACACATTGTTAATCATGGAGGAAAGATTATCTCAGAAAAAGAAATAGGATGCCCAGAAGGAACAACCATTATTACTAGAAATCTTTTCTTTAACACCCCTGCCAGGCTTAAGTTTCTAAAATCCTCTAGAACAGAAACTGCATACATAAGTGATTTGATAGGTAAGTTAATACTTGCCCATCCTGAAATATCCTTTAGATATATTAATAACGGAAGGACCATCTACTATTCGACGGGAGATGGCAAACTGCAAAATGCTATTTTAAGTATATATGGCAAGGATGTAGTTGATCAAATTATACCTATAAAACCGACTGATACTACCTTTAATATAAAACTATGGGGGTATTTAGGTAAACCTTCTCTGGCACGCAAAAATCGCAATTATCAATCTTTTTTTATTAATGGTCGATATATTAAAAGTAGTTTGTTGGCAGAAACCATTGAAGCAGCTTATAAACCTTATCTTACGGTAAACTTATTTCCCTGGATAATTCTTCACATAGAAATAAATCCTAGCACCATAGATGTAAATGTTCATCCTGCAAAAATTGAAGTGCGGTTTAGGGAGGAGGAGCAGGTTAGACAGTTTATCTACCAGCAAATATCCAAAATCTTACGAGAAAATCCCTATATACCAGAATTGAATGAAGGCGCCATTGA
The DNA here is from genome assembly GCA_012735575.1 of Clostridiales bacterium. Lineage (GTDB taxonomy): Bacteria > Bacillota > Clostridia > Caldicoprobacterales > UBA3941 > JAAYGY01. The sequence goes on along the minus strand of JAAYGY010000008.1, from coordinate 31,168 downwards.
TACTTTAGTAGTTAGGAATAATTCAAGTATGAGCATAGATATAGATGAGGGACAGAATAGCGAACAACTAGAAGTCTTTTCATCTACTTATGCCACTGATACTTATAGATTCTCATTTGAGGAGCCTTTAAAAAATGTTTATATTCTTGATCCAAATAAATCGACTTTATCATCTAAGGATTTTGAAAAACAAAAAAATCATGATAAGAATAATACTGATATAGCTAGTATTAATCATGAACATCAGGATAATAATATCACTAGTAGCATTACTATTCCTTTTAAAATTGTAGGAAAAATATTTTCAACATATATAGTCGTCGAAAGTAAAGAGGAATGCTTTTTAGTCGATCAGCATGCTGCTCATGAACGCCTGTTATTTGAAAAATATAAAAAATTGTTATCAGAGCAAGCTGTTATGACACAGCAGTTACTTCCTCCCGTAATTATTGAGGTTACCCATGAAGAGCAAATTATCATCAATGAATCTATGGATCTGTTTGAATCCTTAGGGTTTGAAATAGAAGTCTTCGGTGGCAGATCCTATGCAATCAGAGGTGTGCCTATGGTTTTGGGGAGTAGCAATGTCAAGGAATTCTTCCGAGAATTACTGGATAATATAGAAGTATACAAACCGGGTGATAGCTACATGCTTAAAATTGATGATATAATTCGAATGTCCTGCAAAGCGGCGGTAAAAGCAGGAGATAAATTATCAGAAAGAGAGATTTTGGCCCTACTTAAGGACCTTATAGACAAAAATATACCCTTGACTTGTCCTCATGGAAGGCCTATTATGATATCATTAACCAAAAATCAATTGGAAAAGATGTTTAAACGAATACAATAAATCTTTATCTAGGGAGTATTTCTATGAACAAGATACCTTTAGTTATCATTTTAGGACCTACAGCTGTAGGTAAAACAGATATTTCTATTAAAATTGCTAAACAAATGAATGGGGAAATTATTTCAGCTGATTCTATGCAGATTTATAAATACATGGATATTGGAACTGCTAAGCCTAGTTTAGACGAAAGACAAGGGATTCCCCATCATTTATTAGATATTGTTTATCCAGACGAATATTTTAACGTATCTTTGTACAAAAAAGTAGCTGCAAAAACTATTCAAGAAGTCTATAGTAGAGGCAAGCTACCTATAGTAGCTGGAGGAACTGGGTTATATATTAATTCACTGATCTATCCTTTAGATTTTACTGAAGCGCATGAAGATAAGCAATTTCGTGAAGAATTAATTATGGAAATGAAGAAACAGGGAAAGGAATGGCTATATAATGAATTAAAACTAGTAGATCCTCAATCTGCTAAGCGGCTTCATCCAAACGACGTTAGACGTATTATAAGAGCCCTAGAGGTGCATCATATAACCGGAAAGCCTATGTCTGAATACTATAAGCATAGATTTAAAAAAGATGATCAGTACAACTTAGCGCTAATAGGGCTAACTATGGATAGAAAGAGTCTTTATGATAGAATAAATAAACGAGTAGACTTAATGCTAGAAAAGGGCTTAGTGGGTGAGGTTAAATGGCTTATGGAAAAAGGCTATGGCAAACATCTTAATTCAATGCAAGGACTTGGTTATAAGGAAATCGTAGAATATTTGATTGGGCAACGTACTTTGGAAGAATCCATCTACATACTTAAAAGGGATACTCGTCATTTTGCTAAACGACAGCTTACCTGGTTTAGACGAATAACAAATGTCACATGGTTAGAAGTTGACCGATACGATAACAAAGATATTTTAGTAAAAAACATATGTGATGCAATTTTGGAAAAAATTAGAGAGCATTTATAAGAAAAATTTGCTTTTATTACTATAAATTATGGTATATAATAGAACTAAGACATGAATGTTAAAATAAGTAAATAAGAAGGGTGGCTTTGAAAATGAACAAGGGAACAATTGTTTTTCAGGATATATTCTTAAATCAAGTCCGAAAAGATCATGTTCCTGTTACAATCCATCTGATAAACGGATTTCAAATTAGGGGAATGATAAAAGGTTTTGATAACTATGTATTAATTGTAGAAAGTGAAGGTAAGCAGATGATGCTATATAAACAAGCTGTTTCCACTATAACCCCTTCAAGACCAGTACCTTTAACCAGTGATAATAATGGTGATTGACAATAATTATTTGTATAGTTTATTTAAGTGCAAGGAACCATTTAAGGTTCCTTTTCAATGTTCTTTTTTTGATATATTTATATTATAAGGAGCGAATGAATATACTATGAAAAATAAAATTCTGAATCTTATAAATAATGCACAGCAAGAGCTTTCTGAAGAGTTTGCAAAGATAGATCAATTAGCTGAATATAATCAAATTCGAATAATTGAACACATGAAGGAATGTAACATTAGTGAAAGGCATTTTATTCCCTCTACTGGTTATGGATATGGCGATGAAGGCCGCGATCGACTAGAGGAGTTATATGCACTCGTGTTTGGATGTGAGGATGCTTTAGTAAGACCACAATGGGGCTCGGGTACCCACGTAATCAGTGATGCGCTATATGCTGTTCTACGTCCCGGTGATAATCTTATGTCTATAACTGGTAAGCCATATGATACTCTAGAAGATACCATTGGTTTCAAGCAAGAAAGATTAGACAATGGATCCCTTAGGGATTGGAATATTACTTATAGCCAGGTAGACCTGAATAGAAGTGGTCAAATTGATACCAATCAAATTCTTAAAGAATTAGCTAACAAACCCAATACTAAGGCAATATTAATACAGCGTTCAAGAGGTTATGAATGGAGACCTTCCATATCCGTTGAGGATATGAAAGAACCTATTAAGGAAATAAAGCAAAAGTATCCTGAAATTTTCATTATTGTAGATAATTGTTATGGGGAGTTTACACAAAGAATAGAACCTAGTCACATAGGTGCAGATTTAACTGTAGGTTCCCTTATAAAAAATCCAGGAGGAGGCCTGGCACCAACAGGTGGATATGCAGTGGGCACTAAGAAGGCTATCGAATTGATGTCTTACAGATTGACATCGCCTGCTGTTGGAAGGGAAGTAGGCTCATATGCTGCCTCATATCTTCCTTTTTATCAAGGTTTATTTATGGCGCCTCATATTGTAGGACAAGCATTAAAAGGCGCAATATTAGTAGCCAAGGTGTTTGAATCCATTGGTTTTAAAGTATTACCTAACTGGAAGGAAGATAGATCAGATATTATTCAATGTATCCGATTTAATAGCGGTGAAGAGTTAATAACTTTCTGTCAGGCTATTCAAAGTGCCTCTCCTGTTGATAGTCACGTTACACCTTATCCATGGGATATGCCTGGATATAGCCATCAGGTTATCATGGCTGCTGGAACCTTTATACAGGGTGCATCTATTGAATTGAGTGCTGATGCACCAATTAAAGCACCATATACCGCATATTTACAGGGTGGCTTAACCTATGCTCATGTTAAATTCGCTTTAACATCTGCTATATACAGCCTATACGAAAAAGGTTTTATAACTTTATAATATATAAATCTTATGGATCTTAATCAAACTAGTATCGTACTAATCAAAAATAATAAAATTTAATTAGTAAATAAAGAAAACAAATAAATCAGCCCGCAGGTTCAATTCTCTCAGAAATAAGAGAGACGAACTTAGCGGGCTCTTTTTACTTATCTAAATAATCGGATTACCCCAATAACTTTTCCCAATATATGTACATCCTGAACAATAATAGGATCCATATAGGGATTTTGTGGTTGTAGTCTAATATAATCAGACTCTTTATAAAAAGTTTTAACTGTTGCCTCGTCTTCAATTAAAGCAACTACTATATCACCGTTTTCTGCATAGGATTGTTGTTTAACGATGACATAATCTCCATCTAATATTCCTGCTTCTATCATACTTTCTCCTCTAACGATTAACATAAAGACATTGTCATTGTGTAAATATTCAGCGGGTAAAGGGAAAGTATCCTCAATATTTTCTACAGCTAATATAGGTCTACCAGCAGTTACTTTTCCCACTATAGGAACGTCTACTATCTCTTTTTTTGCAAAAGATGTTTCCTGATCAAGTATTTCTATAGCTCGAGGCTTAGTTGGATCTTTACGAATTAATCCGGCTTTCTCTAGTTTTGTTAAATGACTATGGACAGTGGAGGTAGATCTTATCCCTACTCCTTGACAAATTTCTCTTACAGAGGGAGGATAACCCTTTTCAGCAACCATCTGTTTTATAAAATTTAATATAGTCTTTTGACTATCATTTATATTATTATGCATCCGTGGACACCTCATTTACATATTAATTTAATTATATTATAGCATAAGATTTCTTAAGCTTCAAACAAATGTTCGGATTTTCTCTGTTTTTTTGTTTTTTGACTTGACAAAGAACATATGTTTGATTATAATCTAGTTAACACTTGAACATACGTTCTAGGAGGAGTAATATGAGTCACGTTAATAAAAAATATAAGAAAAAAATCAGGGTCATTAATAAAGCACGTCTTATATTGTTTATAGCCCTACTGTTAATCATTTTATATCCAGCTATAATGTTTGCTGTAGGAAAGCCCTCAGACCAGGTACAGAAAACTTATGTAAAAGTCTATATAGAACCTGGTGACACTCTTTGGAGCATAGCACAATCATATTTGCCATCAAAAACTGATATCAGGGATTTCATTCATAGCATCAAAAAAGTCAATAAATTGGATTCTTCTCTTATCAGGGAAGGTGATTATTTATTCGTTCCAGTCGCAACACAGCCATAACTACATATATAATATAAAAAGGGAGGTCAGTCCTCCCTTAGTTTTATTACTCTTGCAGCCAATCGACGTTTTTCTTCACTAATAGCTGCATAATGTTTTCTTGTAGTGTTAACATCCTTGTGTCCTAGAACATCAGCCACCAAATAAATATCACCAGTTTCTTGATATAAGGTAGTTCCATATGTACTTCGTAGCTTATGAGGTGTAATTCTTTTAAGTGGTGATACTATTTTTGCATATTTTTTTACTAAATTTTGTAGCGCCCTATGACTAATTCGCTTTTTTTGTATAGAAAGAAAAAGAGCGTCTTCATGGCCAGGTAGAGTTTGTATTTTTTTTCTTTCCTCTAAATAATTAAGTATTGCATCTTTTACTTCATCTCCATAGTATAATATTTCCTGATCGCCACCCTTTCTTGTTACTTTAAAACTATTGTTATTAAAATCGAAATCTGTAATGTTCAATCCCACACATTCACTTATGCGGATTCCAGTGCCTAGTAAAAGGGTTAAAATTGCCAAGTCTCTAGATTTAGTATATTTATGATACCGCCGCTGATTAGCAGTAAGTTTTTCACCAGATTCTACAGCATCTAACAATTTTGCAACCTCATCAACCTCTAATCTTATAATAGGTTTTTCTGTTAGTTTAGGTGTATCAACTAATTGGGCTACATTTCTATTAATCTTTTCTTTTTTAAAGAAATATGATAGCAGGGAACGTACAGATGCAAGTTTCCTAGCTTTGCCCATTTCACTATTTTGACGATCTTGCTCTTCATTATTAGGGTTAGTGTAATAGGTAGTATATTCTAAATACTTTTCAATATGCAGTACTTGAACTTGATCTAAGTGCTCTAAAGTAAAACTAAAAGGGGAGAGGTCTTGAAAAACATCAATCTCTTTAGTCAAGAAATCGAAAAATATCCTTAAATCATAAGCATAGTTAATCCTGGTTAGGATAGAGGTTGTATGTTCAATTCCACGAAAATATTCCTCACAAAAGCTGGGAAGATCAGCTATTAGATTACGTAACCTCTTTGTATTACGTTGCTGCTCCTTAATGAAATAAGAATTATTAGACACGCCAACACATCCTTTTTTTAATTAATAAGTCAAATCTAAAAAATCAGTGCTTTGTTCAAATTAATAAACAAATAATTAAACATATAAAATAAAAGAATAAAGAAAGCTAGAAAAAATAATTATACACTAATTCTTTAATAGCACGGAAATAGGAAATAAGTAAGGGTTAACTGAATATAAGAAAATTATACCACTTTCGAAGAATTTTTGCAATACTTTGCTTAAAACTTGTCTTTTGCGCATAGTTGTATTTAACTCTATTACCTGCTAAAATTGATATTTTTCATACTCTCCATTTTTCCTCCGTTTTACTTAAGTTACTTAATCAAAATATTTCACAATAATTAAGGTAAATTGATTTGATTAGTAATTTTAAAATGTACCTTGGCTACTTTCTTAATTGCATCTAATCCATATTGTTGAGCAAATATATTAGCGGCAGCAACAACTTGTGTTGATGCACCTTTGGGTAATTCAAGCTGATACTGAGATTCTAAATCTTTTATTTTTTCAATAAAGGCATTTCTTGCTAAAATACTGGCTGCTGCTACTGCAATATTTTCTTCAGCTTTGGTCCTTTGCATAAGCTGTATTTTTCTGCCTTTAGACATTAATGCCTCTTTAATCAATTCAGGTCTTCCAAACTGATCAGATAAAGCATATTTACAGTTTACCTGCTCCAGTAGGTTTTCGATTACCCTAGCATGTCCCCATGCCAACAATTTATTAAGATTCTTAATTGAATCATATAATTGATTGTATTTTTCATTGGAAATAACTACTATGTCAAAAGGACAGATATTTTTTATAATTTTAGCTAATTCACCTATTCTTTTATCTTGTAATTTTTTACTATCAGTAACACCCGCCTCCATTAAAATTTTTCCAGTGTTTTCATCAGTATAAACTCCTGCAATAACCAGTGGGCCAAAATAATCGCCTTTACCTGATTCATCTATGCCTATTATTCGTTGAGGGTCATTTAGCTTGTTGTTCTTATCGCTATAATTTACACTCTGTTCTTTTTCATCATTGTATTGTGCTGTAGATAATTGACATAATGCATTTTCTATTATATTGTCAATATAATTCCTAAACTGATCATCTTTAATTTGTGATGAGTCAAGCCGTATACCTTTTTTGCTTTGGTAAATTCTATAAACTCCATTATGTTGCTGCCAGGTTATTTTAAATTGAATACCGTAGTTTATCTCCTTTTTGTTATCTATTTGGCATCCTCTTGATTCCAGTAATTTTTTTATATTATCAAAACATTCATATTTATCCATTTTATTCATTAATCAATCCATCCTTACTGTTCTACTTGCATTTTTCCATTTGTTCTGCTTTTAAAGCACAGTTTCGCACTGCATCAATAATACTGCCCCTGAAATTATTTTTTTCTAATGTATAAATAGCTTCTATGGTTGTTCCACCAGGAGAACATACCATGTCTTTAAGAATACCTGGGTGTGTATTTAGCTCCAAAACCATTTTAGCAGCACCTAAAACCGACTGTGCAGCCATTATATAGGACTGTTCACGAGATAAACCCATTAGCACTCCTCCATCTGCAAGGGCCTCAATAAGCACATAGATGTAGGCAGGGCTACTTCCACTAATGGCTGTTACAGCATTAATTAGAGATTCTTCTACCTCCTCTACCCTTCCCAATGAAGAAAACAGTAAATTAACTATACCTCTTTGATTGTTATCTATTTCATGATTAATACATACTACACTCATTCCCTCGCCCACCAAAACAGGTGTATTAGGCATTACTCTAACAACCTTACATCTGTTAGATGTTTTTGCTTTTATATAATCAGTTGAAATCCCAGCTGCAATAGAAATCAACAAGTGATCATGGGAAATATAATCAACGATTTCTTCCAATACTTTGTCATAGATATGAGGTTTAACTGCTATAATAAACACTTTACAGTTCTTAACTAAATCTATATTGTTTTTTGCAGGAATTATCCCAGTTTTATTGGCTATAGCAGAAAGCTTGCTAGAATCAATATCATACACATGTATATCACTGGCAGATAATACTTCTTTTTTAAGTATACCCTCTATTATAGCATTTGCCATATTTCCTGCGCCAATTACGCCTAAATTACACTGTAACATTTCCTACCAACTCCATTTTATTTGATTTGTACTATGATTATACCACATGCAACAATACGATGCTCTATTTTTTTGTTAAAAACCATTGACTTATCTGTCTAATTATCATATAATAATAGTTGCCTGCTAAAAAAGGCTTTATAGGGGAGTAGCTCAATTGGTAGAGTAGTGGTCTCCAAAACCATTGGTTGCGGGTTCGAGTCCTGTCTCCCCTGCCATATTAAACAGAGTGGATATAAATTTATCCACTCTGTTTATTTTTGATAAAAAAACAAGGCTTCTCACGAAGCCTTTATTAATTCAACTCTTTTATGAATATCTCTATACGATTTAAGCCTTTTTCTATATTCTCTCTAGAAGTAGCATAGGATAATCTTACATATCCATCGGCTCCAAAAGCGATACCAGGTACAACAGCAACCTTTTGAGATTCCAAAAGTGCATCTGCAAAGTCTAGAGATCCTTTAATAACTCTACCATTATGAGCTTTCCCAATAACATTTTTAATATTTAACATCACATAAAAAGCTCCTTGAGGCCTGTTACATGATATAAGATCAATGCTGTTAATCTTATCTACCATAAATCTCCTTCTATCATCAAACTGGGCTACCATATCCTTAATAATATCCCTAGATCCTTTTAAAGCTGCTAAACTTGCATATTGAGCAATAGAATTCGGATTGGAAGTAGAATGACTTTGGATGTTAGACATTACCTGGATAATTTCACGTTTAGCTGCAGAATAGCCAATACGCCATCCAGTCATTGCATATGCCTTGGACATTCCATTTACTACGAGAGTCCGATCCTTTATTTCAGGACTCAAAGATGCAATACTTATATGTTCAGCTTCATCATATAATAATTCCTCATATATTTCATCAGACACAACAAAAAAATCATGTTCTATTGCTAGTTCTGCTATAGTCTCTAACTGTTCTCTGTCATAAACACATCCACAGGGATTATTTGGACTATTGATAATTATTGCTTTGGTTTTACTAGTAATAATTCTTTCTAGATGTTCTAGATCTATGGAAAAACCATGCTGATCCAAAGAATTTACATATACAGGAACACCATCGGCCATCTTTACCATTTCCGGATAACTCACCCAATAAGGTGAAGGAATGATTACCTCATCCCCTGGATTTAATATGGCTTGGAAAATATTGTATAGTGAATGTTTGGCTCCATTTGAAACTAGAATTTCATTTGGCTCATAGCTAAGATTGTTATCCCTCTTAAGTTTTTCACATATAGCTTCCTTTAACTCCATTATTCCTGAAGAAGGTGTGTATCTAGTGTATCCTTTATCTAATGCTTCCTTTGCAGCATCTATAATAAATGCAGGAGTGTCAAAATCAGGCTCACCAGTACCAAAGCCTACTACATCCATCCCCTGAGCCTTCATTTTCTTTGCCTTTGCATCAATTTCCAATGTCAATGAAGCTGTAATATCTAAATGTTTCTTTGATAATTCCATTACCTTTGCCTCCCAAAATGAAAGATATGATTCTAATGCCATCATTTTCAACTAATTATACCATAGTTTATACTATTAGTCTATGATAAAAATGAAGGATTGCTATGCTAATTTTGCAATCCTTCTTAACTCTTCAATTACTTCATAATCTATAGTAACATCTCCTACCATAGGACTCCCATCTCCATGACAATCACTACCACCTGTTACTATTAAATTTTTAGTTTTTGCCAGTTGCATATATTTTTCTTGCTGTTGCTGTGTATGCTTACTATGATATGCTTCAATGCCAAGTATCCCATAGGAAATTATTCTCTCAACTATAGAATCATTACCAATTAGCCCGGGATGAGCTAAAACCGGTACTCCTCCTGCTCTTTTTATTATATTGATTCCTTCGGGAACAGTAAGTTTATATCTTTTTACATATGCCTTGCATCTTTCGCCTAAATATTTTTCAAAGGCCTCTGGTATACTGCTCACAATTCCCTTAGTTATCATTACCCTTGCAATATGAGGTCTTCCAACGTTGTCTTTTCTTCCTGCCCTTTGTCTTACCTCATCAAAATCTAAATCCATACCATAGATACTATTTAAATTGTTTACTATTTTCTTGGCCCTAGAATATCGAGTATTCCTTATTTTAGTAAGAATTTCCTGAAACCAGGACAATTTATAATCTATAAAATAACCTAAAATATGGATCTCAAAATTATCTTCCTGGGTATTTAATTCAACACCTGGAATTATTTCTATACCGTAATCCGCTCCTGCTTCTTTGGCCTCAGATATGCCATTTGTGGTATCATGATCTGTAATCCCTATTGCTGATAAATCTCTAAAACTAGCATAATATACCAGCTCCTTAGGTGTATAAATTCCATCTGAGGCAGTGGTATGATTATGTAAATCAACATATTTTCTATATTCCATCCCTATCTCCCTAGTCTAAATATTTTTACCCTTTAATTATTCTACTTTAGTATAGTTTTTATTATCCTCAGATAATTTCCTGAGCATATTTTTTTTATATCATCCTCTAAATAATTAAGCTGTAATAACCTATTAATTATTTTTGGAAAATCTTGTGGTCCATTTATACCATCAGGTAGATGGTCAACTCCATCAAAATCAGAACCAAACCCTACTACGTCAACTCCTACTAAACCAGCTATATACTCAATATGCTTAACAATATCTTCTATTCCACAATTTTTTTCAGATAAGAAAAGTGGATAAAAATTTATACCTATCAAACCATTAACTTCTGATATAGCCAGTATTTGCTTATCATCTAAATTTCTCGGATGAGGGCATACAGCCTTTGCATTGGAATGGGATGCAATGATTGGTGCCTTAGAATACTCAATTACATCCCAAAAGGCTGGAACAGAAATATGAGATATATCAATAATCATATTTAACTTATTCATTTCTTGAATAACTGATATGCCAAAATTAGATAAACCACTTTGGCTGTTTGTTTCCATAATACCGTCACATATTTCATTACGATGGTTCCAAGTTAAAGTCATTAACCTTACACCTAACTTATATAAAATTCTTAGATTTGCTAACTCACCTTCCAATATATTTCCGTCCTCTATAGTTAACAAAGCCCCAATTTGATCATTTCCTATCTTATTAACATCTTCCCATTGCAATATAGGTACTAATCTTGAATTGCCCTCTAGCATATTATAATATCTATCTATTAATTTAAGTCCTCGTTGGAGAGGAGATCCATATTTTTGCCTAGAACCTATCCATGCAGCAAAAAATTGTATATATACCCTGCCCTTAATCAAATTTTCTAAACTCACGTGATTTACCGAATCATTTATAGTGGAAGACCTATCTAATAAATTTGTTAAAGTGTCACAATGACCATCTATTATTCTTAATTCTTTCATATAATCACTCTTTCAAAGATTTAAAAACCTAGGATATAAACTAGAAAAAACCTACCTTTTATCGGTAGGTTTAACGGGGTTCAACTATTAGTTTCATTGCAGTTCTTTCTTCACCATCAATGACAATATCAGTGAAAGCTGGGATACAGACTAAGTCCAATCCTCCGGGAGCAACAAATCCCCTTGCAATAGCCACTGCTTTTATTGCTTGATTTAAAGCTCCAGCGCCAATGGCTTGCAGTTCGGCTGAACCATGCTCTCTTAACACTCCAGCCAATGCCCCAGCTACTGAGTTAGGACTAGATTTTGCTGATACCTTTAATACTTCCACGATTTGACCCCCTATCATCGGTATTTATTAATATTATTCTACATTGAATCAATAAATCCTCTTTTTTAAAACTTAATCTATTTATATTATAAAGAATTTTCTATACATTAGTCAAATATTTTAATAAAATTATACAAAAAAGGTGTAGCAATGCTACACCTTATTTTGCGTATTCAATAGCTCTAGTTTCTCTGATTACGTTTATCTTTATTTGTCCTGGATATTCTAATTCTTTCTCGACAGCTCTAACAATATCTCTAGCCATTAGGATTGCCTGATCATCACTTACCTTATCAGGCTTTACTATAATTCTTAACTCACGTCCCGCCTGAATTGCAAAGGATTTTTCTACTCCTGCGAATGAATTTGCTATTTCTTCTAACTTTTCCAAACGTTTAATATATGCTTCTAAAGTTTCACGTCTCGCACCTGGCCTTGCTGCTGATATTGCATCAGCGGCTTGAACCAAAATGGCTTCAACAGAGGTTGCTTCGATATCACCGTGATGTGCTAAGATTGCATGCACCACTTCCGGACTCTCTCTATATTTCTTAGCTAGATCGGCACCAATCTGTATATGAGGTCCTTCAATTTCATGGTCTACCGCTTTACCAATATCATGGAGCAAACCGGCTCGTTTAGCCAGTTTTACATCTGCACCTAATTCAGCAGCCATAATACTAGCAAGATGAGCGACTTCTATAGAATGCCTCAATACATTTTGTCCATAACTGGTCCGATATTTCAATCGTCCAAGCAATTTTACCAGTTCTGGATGGATTGCATGGATTCCTACTTCAAAAACGGCTTGTTCTCCAGCTTCACGTATCTGTGTTTCTACTTCTTTTTTAGCTTTCTCTACCATTTCTTCAATCCGAGTAGGATGAATCCTGCCATCTAGTATTAATTTCTCTAATGAAATTCTAGCAATCTCCCGTCTTATAGGATCAAAACCCGATAAAATTACTGCTTCTGGAGTATCGTCAATAATTAAATCTATTCCTGTGGCTGTCTCTAGTGTACGAATATTACGACCTTCTCGACCAATAATTCGTCCCTTCATTTCATCATTTGGTAATTCAACCACAGAAACTGTGGCTTCAGCCACATGATCTGCTGCTGATTTTTGTATGGCCAGGGCAATGATGGATCGTGCTTTTCTTTCAGCTTCTTCTTTTGTCCTGTTCTCATACTCACGTATCTTGACAGCCACTTCATGAGATATTTCTCTCTCAACACTTTCTAAAAGAGTTTGACGAGCTTGATCTTTTGTCATTTCTGAGATTTTTTCTAATTCACTAAGTTGTTTTTTATATAAAGATTCAATCTCTTCTTCAAGTTTCTCAATCTCTTTTTTCTTTTTGTTAAGAGAATCTTCTTTTGACTCCAAAGAGTCCATCTTTCTATCTAAATTTTCTTCTTTTTGTTGAATCCTACGCTCAACTCGCTGAATTTCATTCCGTCTTTCTCTAACCTCTCTATCAAATTCGTTTCGCAGTTTGTGAATTTCTTCCTTTGCTTCCAGTATAGTTTCTCTTTGCGTTGCTTCGGCTTGTTTTTTGGCTTCTTCTACAATTTTCTTGGCAGCTTCTTCTGCACTGGATATTTTGCCTTCGGCTATCCGTTTACGATAATTGTATCCGAGCGCCACTCCCCCAATAGCCACTACTACCAGGACAAATACCTGTAGTAGTATCTTCACTAGATAGGGACACCTCCTCATATTCTGATTATAAAAGTTAAGCCGGGCATATTACTCGGCTCGTAGGATAAGTGGGCTTCTAAATCCCTTTATTAATCAATTCACTATTGTTATAATCAACCAAGTTTGAAATCAAAATCAACACTATAACATACTTAGTTGATCTCATGGATAATGATATCCATGTATAACAGCAATGTTAAATTAATTTTATCCTTTTTTTAGTGCTATGTCAAGCTAAAATAAATCTTGATCCATAGTAAAATACATATGAAAAAGTGGTTATTTGATTGATTAGATGATTGTTAGTAATGTTTCTATATGTTTATGCGCATTCCGACTATGGTTCCATGCATGTGATATGTAAAAAGTAAAATGAGAACTATAAATACTTCTATATCTATAGTCCTCATATTATGATATTACATAGTAAATCTTTCATTGGCTTGTTGGAATTATTTTTATACTATCCGCCTCTTTACCAGATTCTTGTTTGACTATATCCAAAATTTGTGCCACTTCTTCAGGTGCCAGTTCTTGCTTATCCACTATAACACTTACATAATCCTGATTGAATATAACAATAGAGTTATTGAACCCCTTTGCTTTTAAAAGCCCTTCTATATTTAATTCTTTCTCCATATTGGATGTGATTTCTAACAGTTTTTGCTGTGCTTCATTTTTCATTTCAACCTCAGAATTGGGATTATCAACTATTTCCTTTATGTAATCTATTTCTTTCTTTCTGGTATTCTCTCTTTCAAAACGGTACTCCACAAAGAAACCTCCACTACTAGATGTATTAACAGCATCTGGGGATGCGTTCGAATTTTCGTTATCAGATTTCGCTTCAAACACATCATTAACAGTTACAGCTGGCTTATTGGTATTATCATCTATCAGCTCTTTATTCCCTTGTTCTTTAATAGCATTTTGATTGTATACAAAGTTCAAATACCCTGTAATAACGAGAAGAACTACTAACATGCCCAAAACTAGATTTTTTCTTTTTACTGTTAGCATATTTTCTTAACCCTCCTAATTACCTTGTTCCATTGGAAAAACTTCAACTTGACTAGGCTTTATACCTAAAGCAACTTGTACTGCCCGCATAAGTTCCATTTTTACCCGGACATCTTCGGCACCTTGAGCAATAATAATTACACCTTTAATTTCTGGTTCCACCTCCTTTAAGATTATAGGTTTTGAACCTTCCGAATCACTATAAGTTGATGGTTGAAAATTTTTATCTGTTTGATTAATCTTTCTTGTACCCCCATTATTATCTTCTTCCTCAGTAATGGTAGTTGATTCAACTGTATTCATAGCTGGTATAATTTCTTTTCCAGAGCTATAAGTTATCATAACTTCTACTTTTCCTGCACCTTTTATAGCTGACAATATTTCTTTTAATCTTTGTTCATCCCTATTTTCACTAGTACTATTATTATCTATCCAGTGTAAATCGCTTGTTTCATTGTTTTGATCATACTCATTTTGATCAATTTCAGATGGTTTGTCTATTGTAGAAATATAGATACTTATAACAATGGAGATTACTAGAATAGCAAGTATTAATTCGATATTTTTAATTTGCTTAAATCTAGTTATTAAGTCTTTTAGACCTTTTTTTTCTTCCATAATAGCCTCCTTATCATATGTATTTCTATTTCTTATTTATGTATATTCTTGATTTGTCAATTTCATAAGTATTAGAAATATACTCCTTTATTGTTTCAAAGTTTTTATCAACCTCTTGGTTATTTATTTGAGAATTAAAACTTCCTCCCTCTGATAATCTATCGCCTACGATTATCTCTACTGGTTCAATATTTACCTGTTTTGAAGGACCTATGTTAATATCAATACGACTTAATAAAAACATTTCTTGCCCTTCAACCTTCTCCAGTGTAGCAATTACTAAAACCTCTGAATCAGGTACATACTGGTTAAGTCTATTGATTATATCCTCCTCTAATCTGCTTTTATATAGCTCCAGTAAGTATTTTTCCTGGCTTTTTTCTAAATCTTTACTTTCGATACTCATAGTTTCCAGCTCTGCATCTAATTGTCTTATCCATATGTCTTTTGTTAATTGAGGTATGTTTCCAGTCATCTTTATAATAGGTTGCAAAATTGCCAATATAGAAATAAGACCAATAAAGAACTTAGTATATTTTTTTATATTTCCACTGGGTATAACCATATCCAGCAGTGTTCCTAATACAACTACTGCAATTATATTTAAAATCCATTGTTTTATCATTCAAACTCACCTTTATCTCATCATTACAGTTATATTACCTATTCCCATTAATAATGCTATTGTTAAAAAAAACATTATTGCAATTCCAATCAATGTCACAAGGAGTATGACTAACACACTACCAATTTCATTTAAACAAGACACAATTCTTTTATCGCTTATTGGCTCTAGCAAAGCACCAGATAGTTTATAAATTGCAATTAATGAAAAAATTTTTAATATGGGATATAGACAAACTGATATAGCTACTATTAATCCCAGCACACCTACTGCATTTTTTAGCATTAAGGATGAACTAATAATAACATCTACTGTTTGAGAAAACATTTTACCTACTACTGGTACAAAAGTTTCTATAGCGTATTTTGTAGTACGGATAGATATGCCATCAAAGGTTGCTGCCAGTATTCCCTGTACACTAAGAACTCCAATAAAAATAGTAAAAACTATTCCCAATATCCATGAACAAATATTCCTGGTTAACTTACTTAAATTTTTTAAGCTTATACTCTCATTAATATTACTGATCAATACTAGTATAGCTGACAATAGTATTAGAGGGATCATAACATTTTTCAAAAAAACTCCTGTAACCCCAGTCAATAATACTGTAGCCGGCTGCATAATACCAGAGGAAGCAATACCACCCATCCCAATAAGAAAAGCTAAAAGAGTGGGAAAAAGTATTTGCATAAAAGAAGTCATTCGTTCGATAGAATTTGTACCAACATTGAGAACTAGTATCACACTCTGAATTATTAAAACAACTATCATCATGTAGCATGTCATCCACGCTAACTCTCCTATTGTACTATGGCTAAAATTTGACTTAAAGTTATCTAATATACCGATAACCACAGCAATGGCAAAGATCTTTGCCATAAGTAATAAATTTAATCGTATTTCTGATAAAAAGGTCTTACATAAATTCTCATATATTTGTTTCCAATCTATTTCAAATCTTCCCGTTGCAAGATCAATAATCAATTCTTTAAGATTTGCATTTTCTAATAAGTTAAATTGATAATCGTCTATCTCTTAAATAACATGATCCCATTGATTAAAGTTCAATAAATCAAGCAGCTCATCAGCTATTTTTTTTATTTCTTCTCTTAAGTCAATTTTACTTTCCTCTGTATTCAATGCTTTTACCTTGTTTACTGGAATTAGAGTTAATATTACAACAAAGCTAATAACTATTAATTTTCTCATATGTAGAGACCCCTTATGGTAATATTTCCAATATCGTTTCAGTAAGCGCAGTCAATATTGGCAAACCTAAAATCATTATTATTACTTTTCCGCCCAGTTCTATTTTTGATGCTATACTGTTCTCACCCATATCTTTGCATATCTGTGATCCAAATTCAGTGATGTATGCCACACCAACAATCTTTAATAGTGTTGATATAAATACTGAATCAATTTGAGTTTTGTTGATGATATCGTTAAAAACATTAACAATATATGGTAGCTTGTTTGCTATAATAAAAAATATTAAAATAGCTGCAGCAATGCTTATTAGAAAGGCTATTTCTGGTTTGTGCTGTTTTATAATCATAGAAAGAATAGCAGCAATAATACCTATTCCAACAATTTGAATGATATCCATAAAATAAACACCTTTTTCTAAGTTCTCTAGAATAAGCTCTAGTATAAGCGAAAAATACTCCTCACACTGTTGAATAAATCATTAATCAAGTTGACAACCATTAATAGAACTACAATTACGCCAGTTAAGGTAGTCAACATAGCTATTTCTTCTCTGCCTGCCCTTAAGAGAACTTGATTTACCACTGCTACCAAAATACCAATCGCAGCTATCTTAAATATAATATCAATGTTCACTTTTGCTTCCTCCATTCGTAAACTAGAGCAATATAATGGCTATACCTAGACCTAATAATAATCCCAAGCTACGATACATTTTTCCATAACGAAAGTGAAGTTGTAGAGCATTTTTTTCTTCTGTTTTTAATTGCTGTTGCGCGATTTCAAAGTATTTCCGTTGGCTTAATCTATCGCTATTACCAAGCTGCAAGCCAAATCGGTACATTATATCCAGCTCTCCTTTTCCTATGTATGGACAATTTTTTATTCCTTGCAAAGTTTCTTTCCATACTTCAGCAAAAGAGCAGTCCTTTTTATATTCCAAAATATCGGCTACTTCTAAGAAAAAATTTTTCCAGTCTCCTTCTAAATTTCTAGTTGAATTTCTTATAGCTTGAGATAAAAGGGTGGAGTAATATACTATTTCTGTTTCTAAATTAATTAGTATGCTCTGTAAAACTCTTATATTATATATTCTCCGATCATATCTATTAGACATATGTATTCCTAAAAGAGTACAGCAAACCACAATGCTTATGCTAGATACTATTTTTAGAAACACATTATCACTCCCTCTTATAAAAACCTCAGATCAGGCTATACTTTTGAAACTAGAATAATGGTACACTATCTAACTGGATGATCTAATAATATACTCCAATCAATACCATCATAAACCCTTTCTAAGGTGCCCGTTCCTAAACTATTACCCAGCACCAATATTCTCTGGAAAATATTCTTATCAATAAGTGACTTTAGGATTGGTCTTCTTCGCGCATCATCTAATCCAGAACTGTGAGCAGAGGTTATTATCTTTATACCAGCATTTAAAGCATCTTCTATAGCCATAACATCTTCGGGTTTTCCTATTTCATCAGTGATTATGACATTTGGTGACATGGAACGTATCATCATAATAATACCTATTGCTTTTGGACATCCATCCAATATATCTGTTCTAACTCCTACATCATTTTGTGGGATTCCTTGAAAACATCCTGCAATTTCGGAACGCTCATCTACAATTCCTATCTTGACCCCACCAAAACCTGGAAAGCCATTGCTAAGCTGCCTACATATATCCCTTAACAAGGTAGTTTTCCCCATTTGCGGAGGTGATAGTATTAAGGTATGCAATACTTGACCATTTTCTATTATGAAGGGTAAAACTTTGTTGGCTACGTTTAAGATTTCCCTGGCTATTCTTATATTAAAGGAAGTTATATGCCGAAAAGATATAATTCCTTCTTTTCCTAACACAACCTTTCCCGATATTCCAACACGGTATCCCCCTTGCAGCGTTATATAGCCGTTACGTAGCTCTTCCTCAAAAGCATAAATAGAATAACTTGAAATTAACTCCAGTGTTCTTCTTATATCATCTTGAGATACAATATAAGCATTGTCAGCATGATGAGTAAGACGTCCATTCCTACATAGAAAATAGTCCCTTCCACGGCTATATACCATGAGGGGACGATCTTGACGAATGCGTATTTCTTCTAAGTCTTTCAATATTGTAGGGGTTATTGAGAGAATAATCTTTTTTAAATTATCTGGCAGTGCATCCAATATGGGATTCAAAGCATCTATTGGCTTTTTCTCTATCTTTTGTATCATCTAGACTCGTCCTTTCTTTTATTGTATATTATATCTATGACTATAAATACTTTTTTATAACTATTTTTACATAAAAAAAGACCGGTACTCTTAACCGGTCCATAGATAATGTCAACATATAAATATGTAAATCTAATCTGCATCGTTGTTATCTTCTTCATCATATATTGTCTCATTACAATTAGGGCATAATAATTCATCTTCAATATCAAAGATATCATCAGTAAAGTAAACAATATCATGGCAATGAGGGCACTCTACCTCAATATACTGAGCCTTGCCAGAATAATCACCATCTTCATCAAGACTATTTTGTCCATATAGTTCATCCTCTATATTTGAGAGATCCTCATCAATAGTCTGTACATATTCATCGAGCTCAGCTCGAGAATCATGCAATTCCGCAATTTCATCGACTATATCATCCAAAACGTCAATAATATTGATAAGAATTTTTCCCTCATTTGTACTGTCATCAATTCCCAATCCATCCATCAAGCCTTTAAGGTAAGCAACTCTCTCAATTAAATAATTCAAACTTATCCCCTCTTTCTATTTAAAATACAACTAACAGATCAATACTTATATAATTCCCCCTAAACCCTTTCCATATACTCACCAGTTCTGGTATCAATGCGTATGACATCACCTACATTAATAAAGAGAGGAACATGGACTAAGGCACCTGTTTCAAGGGTAGCAGGCTTAGTGCCTCCAGTAGCTGTATCTCCCTTAAAGCCTGGTTCTGTATGAGTAACTTCAAGCTCAACAAAGAAAGGGGGTTCTACAGAAAAAGCCTCTCCCTTAAAAAACTTGATGGTGACATTCATATTTTCTTTAATAAACTTAATGGCATCCTCTACTTGGTTTTGATTAAGGGGTATTTGCTCGTAGGTTTCTGTATCCATGAAATAGTACAAGTTTCCATCATTATATAAATATTGCATCTCTTTTGTTTCTACACGGGCCCTAGGAACTTTTTCAGTAGGGCTAAAGGTTTTTTCTATAGTACTGCCAGTTACTATATTTTTAATCTTGGTTCTTACGAAAGCTGCACCTTTACCAGGCTTTACATGTTGAAAATCTACAACGGTATAAACTTGACCATCGATCTCTATTGTAATTCCTTTCCTAAAATCTCCTGCTGAAATCATGAATTTCATCTCCCATCCAAATTAATAATAAAATAATTAATTTCTGCACTGCTTTAATCTTTATTAGATAAATATTTTACAAGGTAGTCTAGGGCAAATCCATATCCATCTATTCCTAAACCGCTTATTTGTCCAATGCATACTGGGGCTATAACAGATGTGTTTCGAAAAGACTCCCTAGCACTTATATTTGAAATATGTACTTCAATAACCGGGAGCTCAACTGATGATATTGCATCCCTCAGTGCATAGCTATAATGACTGAAAGCTCCAGGATTGAAGATTATGCCATGAAATTGTTCCCTGGCTTCATGAATCTGGTCTATTAAAGCGCCTTCACTATTGGATTGAAAATGATGAATTTCCACCCCTAGAATCTGAGCACGCCTTTCTAGCTCCCTGATTAAATTACTCAAGCTAGATTTGCCATAAATAGAAGGCTCTCTAATCCCTAATAGATTTAAATTGGGACCATTTAATACTAGAATTTTCATTACCATTATAGCTCCTTTTATAAAATTCATATATATATTATCATATATTAACATTATTGGATAGAGTAATTTTTTCTTCGTAGATATTCTTTAATCTCAGTGCATCTTCTGCCATAACTCCCCTGGACTCGCAAATAATTATAGGAGTCAAATCCCTTTCAATTATTACTTCTGCTAAAAAAGAAAACTCAGGACCATACTCTGTATCAGATAAAGTCCAGTGCTTTTTTTCGCCTCTTTCTGTAAATTCAATATGGCTAAAATGGGAATGAAAGTTCCTGGTTCTCTCATAACCAATAGCATTTTCTACCTTATCTAAGATTTTTACATAGTCATCTTTACTATTAATAGCACCTAAACCCCTTGCATGTATGTGTCCAAAATCTAAAGTTGGTATAATATTTTCATGAAGAGTACAAAAATATAGGATTTCATCCAATGTACCAATTTGATTTATTTTACCCATAGTTTCTGGACACAAGAGCAAACCACTTTGAAGATAATCCTTAGCTTGGTTTACAAGTTGTTTTAACATATTTATAATATTCTCATTAGCTTTTTGCCTGCTCATTCTTGCACAGGAGCCTGGGTGAAAAACTATCCTATTAGCACCAAGCCATGTAGCTACTTCTAGAGAATCCAATATATACTGTATTGATTTTTCTGCCTTTTCTTTCTCAGGTGAAGCCAGGTTTATATAATATGGAGCATGTACACTTACTGCTATATCATATTTACTAGCTTGTTGTCCAATTAATCTTGCCGTTTCCTCTTTTATATTAATACCTCGAGTTAGGGAATACTCATATGCATTTAATCCCATATCGTAAAGCCATTTTGGCATTTCTATACTACTCTTGTTTCCCTCTTTATAGAATGAATCACTGTTCCCTGAAGGACCAAAACGAATTCTATTATTTAAGCACAATATTTTCTTCTTCCCTTCCAAACATTACTTCTACAATTTCATCAACAATATCTTTTACTTCTTTGCCATCTATATCTATGGTATAATGCGCTTTCATATATACAGGCCGTCTGAGCCTATAAAGATCTTCTATTCTCTTTTTCCTATCATTATGATCTAACATAGGTCGATTATCAGATTTTTTAAGTCTATCATACAAAGTTGACAAAGATGCCTCCAAATTAATTACTGTACCCTTTGACATCAATATATCAAAGAGTTGACGATTCATTACTGCCCCTCCGCCAGTGGCCAATACAATTCGAGGCATATCAACTAAATCCTTTATTATTTTATATTCCAATCTTCTAAAATATTTTTCTCCATAGATACGGAAAATATCCGGAATGCTCATACCAGCCGCTTCTTCAATTTTTTGATCAGAATCTATAAAAATATATGAAAGCTTTTTAGCTAATTCGCTACCTATAGTTGATTTGCCTACACCCATAAATCCTATTAAAATTATATTATCCATTTTATAACATCACCCAGCCTAAATACCTTAGCTACTTGCATACTTCACCTAAATATTCTTTTTCTATGATTATAACATTTAAACCCGAAAAATCATAGTATCAAATCTACAAATGAGAACTATGAAGAATGGATTAAGAAATGTAATACTACTTCAACATCCCAGTCAAAAGGCGAATTACCAAAATCTGATTGCTTTCTATTTATTTTTATATGATCCATAATAAGTGGCCAAGGTGCTTTTTCTATATTGGAAATTATTCTTTTGATATTATCATAGCCAGCTTCAAAATTAAGAGTAATAGTAATGACATTATATTCATCCGTTTGTTCTGAATCATGGAATTTTATTTTAGTACCCAACCCCAGCCTATCGATTGAATCCTCTATAAACACAATTATCTGAGCATTTACTTCTTCAATATCTGTAGTTTGAAAGATTTGTTCAGGTTGATCTTGCAGGTCTGATATATTCTTTTTTAGTTTTTCTATTTGAGACTGAGAATAAACAATATCTTCAAAATCATTCTTATTTCTATTGATTTGATCTTTCAAAGTATTTATCTCATAGAATATATTTTTGTAGAAAAAATTAAAGTACAATACTATAAAAATAAGTGCTAGAGTCAATGATACAAGTATCTTTTCTCTAGTTGTAATCTTCAATAATATCTCCCTCCTCAATAGAATCATAATATATATTAGGAGCTGTCAATCGAGTCAAGCAGCTTATATTGAAATTGCGATTTAACCTATCTTTGTTAAGATAGATTTCTTGAATGTTGACTGATAATATCTCTTGATTCTCTTGCAATCTTATAATACATTTTGCAATTATTTTATCGTTAGGGGCTGAACCTTGTAGATTTAAAATATTTCCAGAAATACTTATATGAGTGAGCTCTATATCTGAAGACATAGAATCATCAATTATCTCCAAAATTTTATAGAAATCTCTATTTCTAATCTCTAACTCATTATTTATTTCTTTCCATTTTAATAAATTTGTCAGTTGCTTTTCTAAATTTATATACTCAGAATTTACTCTATTAATACTAGCTATCTCCTGATTCATTTTTTCAGCCTCCACTATAAGGCTATTTTTATATATGATAGGTAATATAAAGACAAAAAATAGTATTATTACAGTTATTATAATGAAAAATATTAATATTTTTGGGATCTCTTTTAGCTTTGGCTGAGTTATTAAGTTTATATCTAATTTCATCATGAAATCCTCCTAATGGTAGAACCAATAGCTTTCCCCAGAGACATTACTTCTTCACTGATCATATAATCAGAAAACAAATAATTATAATTAATCCAATCGGTCCATAAACTTACGTTATTACTCCAAGCTTGTATTAATAATTTTTGCAAAGTTGTACTAACTTTCTCTTTACCAAATATAATAATCTGATCCAATTTGTTGTCTTCAGATATTTGACTTATGAAATATTTTATAACTCCTAAAATCTCCGTCTTCATTTGATGTAAATCTATCTCATCATCGTTATTTATTATGATCTTGTTTACAAAATATAGACCTTTTTGTAGAATAATTATCTCATTATAAAAAAGACCTAAATCAATTAAACATAGGTTCCCTTCTCTTAAAAAATTTTGTCTATCACCATCGGAATATTTTACAAGTAGTTTTTGTAGACAATTTACAGGAACATCTAAATACATTGGCTTAAGTCCAGCCTTTTTTAATACAGTGACATATGATAAAACCGTTTCTCTTAATACAGCTACAATTAAGATGTTCCAATACTCTCTTTCATTTACTGTTAATGTATTTATAATCCTGTAGTCTACCATATAGTTTTCTATATCAAAAGGCAAATATTCTCTGATATCATAATAAATATTGCCTTTTATTAGTTCTTTACTCATCTTAGGAAGGGTAACCATTCTTGTTGTTACATGATGTGCAGGTAAGCATAAGGCACATCTCTTCCCACTAATCTTGTGTAGATTCATTATTTCTTTTATATATTGTCCTAGTAGATTTTCAGATATAATTCTTCCTCTTATTGATGAGCTGTCTGGTATAGATTCTATAACCCATCTTTTACAAATGGAGTTTCTATCCGCATTAATGATTCTAATCTCATTGGAATCAATATCTAATCCCATTGATACTTTTGTTTTTAAAACCATATCAGCCACCCCCATATTTTTATCTAACTTCAACCCATTCTGTTATATAAAAACAAGAATGATCTAGTTTGAAATCTGGATCATTAGGATCTCTCCATTGAACATGTATGACTGCCTTGATTGATCGCTTTATGTTACCAATACTACAGGTAGATACTAATATTAATTCATCTTTACCCAAAACATTGCTATTTATTTTACTGGTTATATTGATTTTCACCTTATGGTTTAGATAATCATTAAATTCAGGAGGTTTTATTGGAGTTGCCAATAAATTAGCAAGAAATGATTGTCTGCTTTTGACTTTGGGGTCTTTATATAAGCTTTCCATATTATTGCGAAACACTTCCATTTGCTGTGTTAGTCCTGCTTCTGCAAAATAATAAGCTGCTTGATGTAACTTATCTGAAGCCAGTATTTTTAAATGGACCTGATCCATGCTTAGTAAAGTTATACCTAATACACATAAAACTAGTAGTACTAAGAGAACTATAATAATAGCAGAACCTTTTGATCCTATCCACATAAAACCTTCTCCTTGTTATCTATAACTTCAGTGTAATATCAGCATTAATTGAAAATTGATAATCAGTTCTTTATATAAAAATAAGCTTCTAGTGAAAATTTTTGTTGCTTTTCATCGGGAATGCTTGAAATCCTAACATATATTAATGAAGGGCTAACCTTATCATAGAAGAACTCTGATATACCCATGGCTAGTTGATTATTCTTGTTCATCAATATATTATTTGATAAACTATAACTTTCATCACCTATTAGTAAACTATGTTCCCTCACACTTACTTTTTTAGATCTTCGTATATGATAGGTTATATGTTCCATGGCTATTCGTAAATTAGACTGATTTTCTATAGAAGAAACATTATTTATATATCCTTGAATTCCGAACAAGTAGATAGAATAGGCCAAAGTAAGTATGACAAAAATGAGACAAGTAAAAATAATAAGTTCCGCTAAAGTAATACCTTTATTTGATTTTAGGGATCTATTAAGTAGAAGTAACTTATTACATTTATATACGATGTTTACTTTCAAACTATATCATCCTTCCGTGAATAGGTATTATTATCCCATATCTTCTTAATTTTTTAATTTAATTATGTTCTGAATTTCAAATATTGGGCACTTTAGATCTTCATCCTCAAATGCCTCTATCCTAGCGGTAAAAATTGAATAATCCCTGTAATAACATTTGTCAACAACTGTAAAAGAGTTCGCAGTTGATAAAGCCCAGTTAGAATCATCTCCTGGATATACTGTCGTGTGTGCATCTCCGGTTATATGAAAATTAATTTTATGGCTAGACTGTTTTTCAATTAGATTGATATAAATAATGCTTTTACCAGAAGAAAAAAGATTGCCTGATATAGTTTGATCACCAAAAGATAAGTAATAAGAATTATATATAGTATCAACTTCTAAATTTATAATACCTCCATCATTTTCCAACAAAAAAGATCTATGTTCATCTGGAGTAAAAATCAAAATTTCTTCATTTAAATTATCTGTTTTTCTGATAACAAAGTAAAAGCAATTAGAACCATATCCTACAGAGTAAGGTTCTATTGACGTCCGGATATAATAATCATTTACCTTTCTAATTCCTTTACTTGCATATGCCTCTGTGACCTCTTTAGACATTAAGACCTCCATTTCATTGCGTACTGTATATATTGCTTTAAGCTGAAAAGATGTAGAATCTCGGACCGATGTAGATTGAACAAATATTCCTGCAAAAGGGCCTATAATGATAGCCAATATAAAAATTGAGACAAGTATCTCAACCAATGATACACCTTTGTTTTCCTTCAAGGCTTAATTGTCACCCTTCCTGTTCCAACGGCTACTGTTATGGTTAACTCTCTATCCTTTTTTGTTTTTAATATAATACTACCAGTTTGCGATGGATTACCTGTGGTTGCAAAAGAAAGTCTTTTGTATGATCCGTGGTTTTTAAAAGTACTACTTATATTTGAAATAGCAGCGTTAAATTTTACAGTCTTTATAGTTGGTTCAAAAACTGCCGCACTTCTTATTCTATAAGTTCTATCTGAAATATTAAGATCGAAGTTATGGGTTATTCCTTTTGTTATAGCTAAATACTGTGTCCATCGAATATCTTCTACAATTTCTCTGGCGGTGGTTTCCAAAACCCATTTATCTACAGCATCTATAATGTTTGGAATAGCAATAGTTAATAAAATACCTATTATGGCAATAGTACAAATTAACTCAACTAGGGTAAATCCTTTTTCTTTACTCATAATATCTCACCACTATAGAAAACTAGTTATGTACCAGGCTACAATGTCTTTTCCCCATAGAATTGTAATTATACTTGCCAGTGAAATGAAAGGTCCAAAAGGTATATAATCTCCTCTTTTTTTTATTTTAAACAATAATACCAAGATGGAAAAAATACCTCCTATGTATATAGATAGTAAAAGTGTAAGTAGGGTCATTTTCCATCCCAAAAACAGTCCAATAACACCTAGTAGCTTAATATCACCTCCCCCCATACCTTCTTTCCCTAAAATCTGTAATGAGATCAGAGCAATAAGAAATAAGCTTCCTGCACCAACTAAGAAGCCTAAAACAGCATCAAACAGCCCAACTGTTATACCAGTTAGACTAAATAGGATGCCAAGTATTAAACCATACCCAATTATCTTATTTGGTATAATCTGTTGTTCTATATCAATAAAAGAAGTAATTATTAGAAGACTAGCTAATACAAAATAACCAATGAATTGCCAAGAAACACCATATATACCATACAAAAAAATTGCTAATATAGGCGTTATTATCTCGACCATAAAATATCTAAGAGAAATTCTACCTTTACAATACCTGCATCTACCCAATAGAAAAATATAACTAAATATTGGTATTAAGTCCAAAGGTTTTAAAGGATGATGACAGCTAGGGCAATAGGAGGAAGGAAAAACAACGGATTGATTGATGATCATTCGATGAATACATACATTATAAAAACTTGCTACTAAAATTGAGAATATAAAAATTAATACTATAACCATGGTTATGTCTCCCTTCAGCCTATAAATACATACATTTCAAACATAGGCAAAGCTACTGATATAACAATAAATGCTATTATACCCCCTAGAAACAGGACAGACAAAGGTTCTAGCAAAGCGATGAAACTATCTATGGCTGTTTCAGCTTCTATTTCGCATATGTCTGCTACTTTATTCATCATTTCTTCAATTTGCCCGCTTTCTTCACCTATAGCTATAAAATTTATTATTTCTGATGAAAAAATACTAAGTGAGTCTAAAGCCTTAGCTATACCTTGCCCCTGTTGTACCATATTAATTGTATTAGCTAGTTTTTTGCTAATAAACTCGTTCCTGGTCACTTTGGATGATATGACTAAAGTGTGTGTAATAGATACGCCAGACGATATGAGCATTGCTACTGTACGATTAAAACGAGCAGACACAACTTTCTTAATTAAACTACCAAAATATGGTGTATTTAATATCAAGCTATGTAAAAAATTTCGGCTTTTCTCATAGCATAAGGCTAGCCTACTTAGTAAAAATATAATAAGTAGTGATAAAATAAGATAAATTGAATTATTTTCAAAGAAAAATTTTATTCCTAAAAGTATTTGCGTACATTTGGGTAATTCTATCTGTGCATTTTCAAAAAGTGTTATAAACTGTGGCACTACCACGCGCATCAGAAAATAAACAATCAATATTGATGTTAAAGATAGAAAAATGGGATATGCTAAAGCTTTACTAATCTTCTTCTTAATTTTATATTGCTTTTCAAAATATTCTGCCATTCTATCAAATGATGTATCTAAGGTACCACTCCACTCACCAGCTTCAATGGTCCTGATAAGTATTAAAGGAAAATGGCCCTCTTGTCTGAGCATAGCCTGGGATAAGTAATGTCCCTCCTGAACCAAAGAACAAACCTTTTGCAGTAAATTTTTTAATAGAGGATTACTAGTTTGATTAATTATCATATCCAAGCCCTGAACAGAAGGAACTCCAGCTTTCAGCATTGAAGCATATTGTTTACAAAAAATAGATAAATCCTTAGAAGTGATCTTTGTAAATACATGTGATATATTAATATCCCTATATTTCTTTATACTTATAGGCAACAACTGTATTTGTCTAAGTTGTGCTATAGCTTCTTCCTTGTCACTAGCCTCAACAAACCCTTGGACTTCTTGTCCATCCATATCTATAGCTTTATATTTAATCCTGAATATTTTACACCACTCCCCCTAATATCAAAAACTAATATCAAAGCAAATGGTGCTATAATATTATAAATATTACCTTACATTATATAGGAAATAATGTCTAATTTCAACATAAAATATAAAAAATCAACACTTTTGGTATAAGATAGATAATGTCTATTCTGAAGATGGATTATAATAATGGACCCAAATTCCAGAACTGGATTGTGTAGGAATCTCTTCTAGGTTAAGAAGTGTGATACTGGAATAAATACTATACTGTTTTCCATCTTCCTCCCCAATAATATTAAACTCCAAAAGATTGGAGTCCTTATTCAAAGCTAAATTAAATTCTATTATATTGGAATTGGTTAAAGGCTTACTTTTGCCCTTGTAATGATATTCAATGTATCCATCTTTTAAGCCAATACTGCAATTATAGGCCTCATTACCCTGATTAATTTTCTCATACATAGATAGATCAATAGCCATTGCAGTTCTTAGCTCATTAGATACAAATTCTGCAGCGAATAGAACATCATGCTGAACATTAGACTTTTTCTGAGCAACTGTATATGTGTTTGTAGCAAAAAAATAAAAAGTAAAAACAGAAACCAAAACTATCCCCAGCAGAGCCAAAGCCATAACAGTTTCAACTAAGGTTAATCCTTTGGTTCCTAAATTTCTTTCCTTTTTGAGTCTACAGATTGAAAATTGCATAGTATATGATCTCCACCAAACGTTATTAAATATCACTTAAAATACTTTTATAGCTTAATATCTTAATCAGGTATAAATACTGAGACAGACAATTCTTTTTCCTGTACTTTCATATTTTCAGTTTGAATTCTTCCTAACACTTTAACGGGCACTCCTACGCCCGGAAAGGTAATAATTAGATCCTTTTCTCTGGAAGTTATATCAGAAAAATTGTTCTGCTCTAATTTTCCCTGAATTCTATATAGCTCCTGGTTTTTTTTACCTGCTATTTCTATATCTCTATAGCTATTTGCAAACAAGGCTAATAATGCAGAACCAATTATAAATAATATTGCAAGAGAAATTAGCACCTCAACTAGTGTAAATCCCTTATTCCTTGTTTTATTGCCAAAGCCCTTCTTCATATGTAACACCACCATCAATTTCCTTTTCAATAATGTCTGCAAAAGTATCCATATTGGAATTATCAAAGGTTAAAGTACTATTACCTCCTGCTTCAAAAGAATTGCATATCAAAGCACCAGTTAAACTGCCGCTTTCTATCATTCTAACATGAGCATTAGGAGCATAGATAACTTTCACGTGCACACTGGCTGCTCCAGATATTTCTACATAATTGCCTCCAGTTATGATGTGTCCAATAATACCTCCGCTATTTGATATTATTAGATCTGCATTTTCTAGATGGGCACAGCCAACAAATTTTGTATCGCCTCCCAGATTTATGGTTTCATTACCCTTATAATAAAGAATAATATCCTTGGGCTGACCTCCATTGTTAACTCTACCACCATCTAATATAGAAAAATTATTCTTAACATATAATAAAAGCGTCCCCTTTCCTGTTTTTTTTAAAGTAATTTTACCATCACCTTCAACAGTCAGATTGTCTGTAACTATAATTCTATCCTTTTGTCCAATGTGGACTATTAATTCACTACGGATAATCATATCAGTATATCTGCCATTCTCATTGATGTGGTGGGGTGGTGAAGGATTCCAGCCTGCTTCAAAGGAACCTTTTTCAGGTAGGTTTGAAGGGAATTCAGGGAAATAAGGCAATTTATAAATTCTCTTACTCTTTTGCTTGAGTATTTCTCCTTGTACATTCTCTTTTGGATCTGATCTAGCTCCTGTTATCACCTTATCAATATCTCCATTAGGTCCAATAGTTAAGTTCCCATTTATATATGCACTCCATGGAAAGTATATACTTCCAGGTTGTTCTGCATTTGTTATAACATCACCTATTATTTTTGCACTCCCTTTTTCCCCCATATTTATATTGGCATTTGTAAACAAGGCTGAGTCTATATCTGGTATATTTTTTTGCTGTTTTAATCTTAGCTGAACTGTTTCTTCTATATTATCAACGGTTCCAGAAGAAGTGATAATTATATTTTCACCCTCTTTTGATACTTTAACTTTAAAATTGCCAGGAATGTCTTCATCTAGTTTTTCAGGTATAGACTCAGGTGCTTCTACTAATGATTCTACGTATGAAGGCATATCAATATTATCGGGATTTTTAATGATATATTGTGCAACAGCTTTCGCTCCCGATTTAGCTAAATAATAGGCCTGCATTCTCTTAACAGCCCTCTCAGTTCCCATAGCATCCCTACTACCATAGTGCCAAATGGTAATTCCTAGTAGAGTTAAAATGGAAACTACAATGAGGACTGTCCCTAATGCCATCCCTTTTTGTGCTTTTATGATCTTCATGACAGCCCTCCTCAGCTACATACTATAAATACTTGACCTCTTTCTATATAAAATTAAGTATCCT
>JAAYGY010000069.1 GCA_012735575.1 Clostridiales bacterium | reverse complement strand
CTTTGGCCAGCTTTGCCAACAATGCTGTCTGATAACCGGAACCAGTGCCAATCTCCAGTACCTTTTCTTCTCCTGTCAATTCAAGAAGCTGAGTCATATAGGCTACTAGTGATGGCTGTGATATGGTTTGATCATAGCCAATAGGCAGGGCAGTATCCAGATAGACGCTTTCTCTTAGCCTGTCTGGTACAAAGTCTTCTCTGGGTATTGACTCTATTGCCTCTATTATTTTCTTATCCTTTATCCCATAAAATATATCCTTGTCAAACATTATGGGGGCCACCACCTTTCCCCGCTTCTTGGTTAGTTTTTATAAAGGATATTTTTCTTTAACTGGTCAGCCTTTTCCTGTCCTAAAAGGTAGTCTATTATTTCTATAGCAAAATCTACAGCCAATGCAGGGCCTCGTGCTGTAATAATATTGCCGTCCCTTACTACTCCATCTTCCTGATATATGCCATGTGATAGCTGGTCTTGAAATCCTGGATAGGAAGTCACCTTCTTGCCCCCTATAACACCAGCTTTTTGTAAAACTATAGGTCCTGCACATATTGCTGCTGCAAGTTTTTCATTCCCATCCATTTCTTTTACAATTTCTATTACCCTTGGGTTGTCTCTAAGATTTGTAGCACCAGGCAAGCCGCCAGGAATTACTACTCCATCATAAGCATCCACCTGGTCAATCTGGTCTATGGTCTTATCAGCTAATACGGGGATATCATGAGCACCATTTACCTGTTTCTCCTGAGTAATGGATACCATATCCACCTCAATATCCATTCTTCTTAAATAATCCACCACCGTCAAGGCTTCTACTTCCTCAAATCCATTAGCTAAAAACACCATAACCTTCATTTGTATCATCCTCCTTAGATTATTTAATTTAAATTTTTGTTCTGTTTAACTGACTTTCCCGCCAATCATAGGGTAGAAGTTCTTTTAGGGTTACAACTTTTCCCTCTCCTACCATTACCTCAGCTTTAAAATTCTCATCATTAAGTTGACTAATAAACTCTCGACAACGCCCACAAGGAGGCAGAATACTACCGTCCCAGTCAACTGCAACCATCTTTAGAACACGACTCTCTCCAGCTGTAATCATGGCTGCAGCGGCAGCATGTTCAGCACAAAAACCCATTGAACTTGATGTATCAATACATACTCCTGTATATACATTTCCGGCCTCTGTCAGAATAGCAGCGCCTACCCCACCAGCTTCGGCGTATTCTGAAAGCCTCCTAGGATTTAATACAGATTTTGCTTTTTCATAGAGTTCATTAAAATTCATATGTAATTACCCCCATATCCACAATAATATATTAGATCAAAAACATACTATTCCCTAGACATATTTTTGTTCTTTTTCTTTCCCATAATAATTAAAAACTCTGCGCTTATATTATCAATATCAATGTCCATAATCCTTTGAATTTTGTCATCGGTGACCTTCCAGGATAAGGGAGTCATACGTATAAAATGAATTAACTCATCTTTATCTATACTATGATTGTACTTTAACTGGCTGGTATCTATAATTTCAAACTCCTTGCTATAGTGCTTTACCACCTGTTCATTGGAATACTCCTCTTTATCCGTCCCCTTATAGAATATACTTCTTAGTTCTTTTAGATAAGCACTTCCAGGAACTACTTTGATAAGTATGCCTTCATCTTTTAGCACTCTATGGAATTCATCATAATTTGCAGGTGATAGGATATTAAGTATTACGTCAAATCCCCTGCTAGCAAAAGGAAGATTGGTCAAATCTGCAACGCACCATAAAATATCAAAAGACTGCTTTGAAGCTATCACTATTCCTTCTTTTGATATGTCTACTCCAAATCCCCTAATATCCTTGTCTACCTTTTCTTCTAAATTGCTTATAATTTGTCCAATATGTGAACCCTGGCCGCATCCTGCATCCAGTATATTAAGTTTCCTTAAATCATTTTTCTCTATTCTTTTTATTATTGAACCGCTTATAAATTCTAAAAGGGGATCAAAGAAACCACTTTCTTGTACCTGAGTTCTAGAATAGAACATGTCTTCATCATAATCCGTTTTAACAGCTTTTAATAGGAAGTTTATGTATCCCTTTCTTGCAATATTAAAGTTATGCCCCTGATTGCAGACCATATCTTTAAGCTCATACACACTCATTTCATCTTTGCATATAGGACATCTAAATATCTGACTGTTTTCAGCAAACTTTATTTTCCTATAGTTACCGTTTATATTCATAAACTTCTCCTAGTTTTTCTTTTATTTATAGTAAAAAATTCTATTTTCTCATCTCTTATTATACCATAAGCAGAGATCCCTAATCGCTTTAATGCATACTAATCCCATTAATTCATTTTATCGATATAATACTTTACTGATCCGATTTTACCACTATACTTAGTAATTTGTAATATAATATAATATTATATAATCTATATAAGAAAACAGATAAGCTAAAATATTTCTTGGAGTTGAACACTTACTATGCATATATTCCAATATGGCCAAAAGGAAATAGATTACCTGAAAAAAAGAGATAAGATACGAAGTTATAAAAGGCCTCTCCTCTCTAAAGGGTGTCGGTGTCTGGACAGCAGAAATGATCCTTATTTTCTCCATGCAACGCCCAGACGTGGTTAGCTGGGGAGACCTGGGAATCAGGCGAGGTATGATGGCTTTATATGGGCTGAAAGAGCTGCCCAGGGATCAGTTTGAAGAATACAGAAAACGCTACGCTCCTTATGGATCAGTAGCATCACTGTATCTATGGGTTATTGCAAATAAATAGTAATAATCCGCTTTAAGAACATCTTTAACTAAAAATTAACCAAAGTAATATACCCTGTGCAATTATTATTAGGGGAATTCCCCATTTAAATTTTGAATGCTTGGTCTTATGCCGAAAAAAACACATTCCCCCTAGTATACCTATGGATCCTCCTATAAGGGCTACAGCCAAAAGAGTCCCTTCGGATATTCTCCATGTGCCCTTTATAGATTTCAATTTATCTCTCCCCATGGTAACAAAAGCTATTATGTTGATGAGAATAATATAAAGCCATAGTGGTTGATTGAAGTCCATAATTGCTTACTCCTTATATGTTTATCTATCTATGATGTCAATCCTCGAATGCAAAATCTTTTTAATAATATCCCTCAAATATGTTATTCTCCAAAATACTCTTTTAGTTTTTTATCACAATGTTCTTTTATCCATTGGATTTCCTCATCCTTAAGCCTCTTCATAATATGCCTACTAATCTCTAGGTCTTCATGATATTTATTCCTAAATATTATTCTTCAATTACCCTTTTAAGTATCAAGCCTTTTTTAAAAGCTCCTCTGTTAAGATTTTTTTCTTGCCTGATTTTATTAAATTCCTCTTGAGATATACCCTTGTGCTGGAGTATTGCATATACTACTTCTACTATATCTGCCAACTCTTCTATTGCGCCACTTTGTTCATATTCAGCTAGTTCTTCTTTAAGTTTGCTGTTAAGAAAAGATATAAGTTTCTCTCCCCTTGCTTTAGTAACAATTGCCTGCTTCCCTGATTTCTTTATGATGTCAGGAATTTTATCCCTTACCAGTTTGTTGTGTTCTTTAATTTTCATATCCTGCACCCACCCGTTTTTATATGCATGATTGATCGCTTTATATCTATATTATATAACATATATAATCTTAAACATAGAAAAAAGGCCCCTTATCGAGCCTTTTTATATATCAGTATGAACTTTCTATTTATCTAATTAACTAACCATTTCCATATATCCGATCATAGTGATCATCCTGTAACTTATGTTGGCGAGTTACAAAGTCATGATAGTTTCTATTACGGTTTCCTACAAAGAATCCAAGCACTAAACCTAATGCGGCAACAGCAAGTAACATAATTATCCGTAGCATTCTGAGCCCTCCAATCTTTTTATTTTGTAATCTATATCTGTCCGATTTCTTACAAAAACTATTAGGGATTTTTTATTCTTGTCATCTTAATGATATCAGAATTTATTATAAATTGCTAGTATAGTTATTTTTATTGCAATATATTTATGAACAGGACTTTGCTTTTGTTATGCAAATATCAATATTATGCTGTTTCATAGGTTAGATATCCCGTGTTTCTCATTTAGCCTCTCTCATATATGCAAGTTTCTCATTTTGCCAGCATCATTTTTGTATGCAGATATGCATTTTATTGTGAAAAATCCTGCAATGTCTGGCTATCTTATTGTTTTGATTTTAACTGAAAAGATTTTTTTGATTAGTAACTTAATACAGTGGTATAGAATAGAATACAAGGATTTAATAAGGAGGGAAGTGTGTATGCGTTCAATTGAGTTTGCCATAAAAATGGAACTTGACGGGGAGCAGTATTACACTGAACAAGCGGAAAAACACAAAAACACCAATCTACATACAGTTTTTCTTACACTAGCAAAGGATGAAAGGAAACATGCCAATATCTTAAAGGACAGGCTTAGCCATCTGACACCGGAATTATCAGACACCACATCCTATTCTGAGTACAAAAACATATTTAAGCAAGCTGAAGATTTTAATAGCTCAATAAAAGAAACTTTAGATCAGGTAGACATTTATTCTTTCGCTATGGACAAGGAGAAGGAGGCCATTGAGCTCTATAAGGAACTACTGGCCAATGCCACCGACGAACAGGACAGGGAGATCTTTGAATTCCTTATAAGAGAAGAGGAAACCCATTACGCCATATTGGAGGATATTGTTTCCCATGTCAGCCGTCCCAGTGAATGGGTAGAATCTGCAGAGTTTGGATTAAGAGAAGATTATTAAAAAACTCAAGGGGATAGGTCATAAACAAAGAACCTATCCCCTTACTTTTAATCTTCTTATACAAGATTATTTCATCACAAGGTTATTCTTATAATCTCATATATTATTTGTTATCGTACAATGGTCATATAATATCCCTGTAGTAATATTCCTTCACCAATATAAAGATGTTTATTAGGGAATGTCCCAATATAGTCCTCACCAAGTAGTTTGTATAGGTGGGAGCGCATTGTAAATTCAGGAAGCTTGCCTATAATGCGCTGGCCATCAAATAAAAATCCTACCTGTACAGGTGCAGCAAAACTTCCATCGGCTGTAAAGTCTCCACCTGAACTAACTGCAACAAGCACTGCCATTTGCCCATCCAGGGCAGCCTTTATATCATCGGAATCCTCAGCAAAGCGCAGTGGCGCTCCTAATAAGGTGGGCATACCATCATAAGCCCCGGATGCTGCTCCGGTGTGAGGCAGGTTGTAGGTATGGGCAGTTCTTTTATCTGTATAAACATTTACCAGCCTGCCTTTTTCTATTAAATTATAGTAATCTCCCTCAAGAACCACACCCTCCATATCAAAGAAAGGCTGTGCCCTATATTTAGGGTCCCTGTTCTGCTGGATAGTAATCTTCTCATTAAACAGCTGCTCTTCTAATTTGTTGCTGAAAAGAGAACTGCCAGTTGCGTACAGTTCACCATTTAGGGAACGTGATAGAAAATTGTCCAGTTCAGAGAAATCAAACATAAATACTGGTAAAGTTTCATTTTCTGGCAGAGGTACTTCGTTGCGATACGCAGCTAATAGTTCCTCATTGAATTCCCAAAATTTATCCACATCAAAGGTTCTGCCATAATACTGCAAGAATCCATCAAACACATTGGCTGATTTCTTATCCTTTAATATAAGTCCAAGGGCCATATAGGCATCCTTGTATTCCAGATCCAAACCCTGAGTATTTTTTATATTCCAGGTTATTTCCCTAGTATTTATACTCTCACTAAAATCAAAATCGGAATGTTCACATCTTAGTCTTTCTAGTATCTCTTCTGCTAGATTCATCAGTTCAGTACTACTTATTTTTTCCTTGCTGTAGTCCCGATAATCCTTAAGATCTCCTGATAGATCATAAGGATATGCAATATTGGCCTTTAAATTGTCTACGGCATTATCAATCAGGGCCTTATCTGAAATATCCCCTATGGCTCCCGATACTCCGATTTTACCATCTTTGTATACCCTAACACCCTTCTTTACAATATCCTTAGTTCGTACAGCATTTATTTTAGTGTTTTGTATCCTAATTGCCGTTTCTTTTTTCCTTATGGTTATAAATTCTTTCTGCATCATCATACCTCCCACTACTCTATATTCCATCAAACCTGTACCCGCTAAATATTAGTCTACTTAATCCCTACTGTACATTTATTTTTTTCACTCTGGTATAGGGGCCTCCAAAACCTACAGGAAGAGGGAATTGTTCCATCTTTCCGCAGCCTCCCCCTACAAAACTTAGAAGTTCAAACTCCTCACTAACTGCATCCACCTCAGCCAGGGTCTCAAATACATTTCCGGTTATAACGGATACTCTAACAGGGGATGTGATTTTTCCGTTTTCAATCTTATAGGCCCTGGCTGGCGCTATTGTAAATGTAGACATTCCTGAACCATGATTAATGGTATCAACGTAGATACCCTTTTCTATTTCCCCTATGATATCCTTTAGGGGCCGGTTACCCTTTTCAATATAGGTAGTTGTCATACGAACAATAGGCTCAAATTCAAAATTTACTGCCCTCGCATTGCCTGTCAAAGGCTCCTCTAAAGCAGCACTGGTTGCAGCACTATGAAGCCTACCAGTGAGTTTGCCGTTTTTGATAATATAAGTCTTTCTTCCCTTTGTTCCTTCATCATCATAGGGTACATATCCATTTCCAACAACCGTGCCGTCATCAATGATGGTCAATAGATCCTGTCCAATAGTTTTTCCAAGAGCCCATTCTGCCTTCATGGTCTCGTCTCCCACCATGAAATCAGATTCACTCTTATGTCCAAAGCTTTCATGGGTAAACACCCCAGTTGCCAAAGGGCTCAATAAGACTGTATATATGCCTGGTTCTACTGGCTTGGCTTCTCTTACAAAGGTAACGCTCTTTTCTATCTCTTCCTTAAAGTAATCTTCAAGTCCCTTAAGCTCATCAAAGTATACAGCAGCCTTTGAGGCAACACCCGTATCCTTATTTTCCTTATAGACCAATTCCAAATTTAGGCGAATACCACAGGTCTGTGTATCAAAGGTGACTGCAGTTCCTTTTGATGAATAAATAGACTTTTTTGTTTTCCTGTCTACATAGTAAGAGGTATGATGTACTATTTCCGGGTATTTAACAAGGTCTAAATAACCTTCCAACAAGGCCTGTTTCTTTTCTACAGGTATATCTGCTACTGAATTATTCTCATATTGCAATACAGTATCCTGGTTGACCTCAAAAGCCTTAACCACCGGATGTTCCATAATCTTGGGATTTGGGGCAGCCATTTGAGCCAGGGTATCTATAGCGTCCTGAACACCATCTATATCTGTCAAGGAGCTGTAATACCACCGGTTTCCATCAAATATCCTGACAAATGCCCCCTTGTTACTACGAACCTTCTGTTCCTGCAAATCCCTTTTCTTAAAGCTGATTCTTGTCTCAAAGGTCTCTTCTATACGCACATCAACATATAGGTCTTTAGGAAATTTATACATGCTTTAACCCCCTTAAAAAATTCTTTTCTATTCTCCCCAGCCTCTTAAATAGTCTTCCTGTTCCTGGGTTAATGTGTCAATATTTATATCCATAGCCTTTAGTTTCATATTGGCTACCCTATGATCTATCTCCTTGGGAACCTTGTATACCCTATTTTCCATTTGGGAATGATTATCTGCGATGTATTTAGCTGATAATGCCTGGAGGGCAAAGCTCATATCCATTATCTCAGCAGGATGCCCGTCCCCTGAAGCTAAGTTTACCAGCCTGCCTTCCGCTAACAGATTTAATACCCTGCCATCCTCCATAACAAATCCTTCTATGTTTTTCCTCATTTCCTTTCTTTGCACGGCCAGTTTTTCCAGATCAGGCTTGTACACTTCCACATCAAAATGTCCAGCATTGGCTAAAAGTACTCCATCCTTCATCTTTTTGAAATGTTCTTCTCTTATAACCTTGTTACACCCTGTTACCGTAATGAATATATCACCAATAGAAGCTGCCTGGTCCATGGACATTACCCTAAAACCGTCCATAACCGCCTCTATAGCTTTTATAGGATCTACCTCAGTTACTATAACATTGGCACCCAGTCCTTTTGCCTTATTGGCTACTCCTTTGCCACACCAGCCATAGCCTGCCACCACTATATTTTTACCTGCAACTATTAAGTTGGTGGTGCGCATAATTCCATCCCAAACTGACTGCCCGGTGCCATATCGATTATCAAAAAGATACTTACAGTAGGCATCATTTACCGAAATCATGGGAAAGCTTAGTACTCCCTCTCGCTCTCGAGCGCGAAGTCTTAGTACTCCCGTGGTAGTTTCCTCACAGCCACCTAATACATCCTTTGCCAAATCTTTACGAGTAGTATGAAGAAGATGTACCAGATCTCCACCATCATCTATTATTATGTTGGGTGCAAAATCTAAAGTCTTATTGAGATGATCAAAATATTCCTCTTCTGTTGCACCATACCATGCATAAACTGATAGGCCCTTCTCTGCCAAGGCTGCAGCTACTGGATCCTGAGTTGATAGGGGATTGCTGCCTGTAACAGCAACCTCAGCTCCACCCTTTGCCAATACCAGCGCCAAATAGGCAGTCTTGGCTTCTAAATGTATAGATAAAGAAATCTTTTTCCCCTTGAAAGGCTTGTCTCTTTCAAACTCCTTTTCCAGTTCATTTAAAAGAGGCATATAGCCTTTTACCCAGTTTATTCTTGCCTGTCCTTCAGGAGCAAGCTTTATATCCCTTATTAAGTAGCTCATAAGATTTCCCCTTTTCTTAATTTCTCTGATTTTATCTAATTATTGAATCAATTATATCACAAAACAATTGGCTGTTTTCATTTAAATTTTCAAAAATGTATTGACACATAAAAGAAAAACCTGTATTATTGTATTAAGTGGTTAATACATTAATACAAGGAAGTGATAACATGCCTTGGGATCTGACATCAGATCGGCCCATTTATGCACAGATAATTGAGCAGATGGAACTAAAGATTTGCTCAGGAGTATATCCCTTAGGTTCAAAACTGCCCTCGGTAAGAGATCTTGCCAGAGAAGCATCAGTAAATCCTAATACTATGCAGAGGGCACTATCAAAGCTGGAGGAGTCAGGACTTTTATACAGTGTCCGTACCAGCGGTAGATATGTAACGGAGGATGTAAACATGATTAAGGAAACAAAGAAAAGAATAGCCCGGGAACACATTGAAGAGTTTCTAAAAAGAATGTCAGACTTGGGATTTGATCAGCAGGATATTTTATCAATGCTAAATGATATGTCAAAGGAGTTGAAAAAATGAATTATATTTTAGAATGCAAAAACCTCACCAAAACCTTTGGTTCCACAGTAGCCTTAAGCAACGTAAACCTAAGTATAGGACGTGGAAAAATTATTGGACTTTTAGGACCTAATGCTAGTGGCAAGACCACTCTTATCAAGCTTTGTAACGATCTTCTTACTCCCACTGATGGGGAAATCCTGGTAGGGGGAAAGAAGCCAGGAACCGAAACAAAGAAAATAGTATCTTATCTACCGGAGAGAACTTATCTAAACGATTGGATGAAGGTTTCAGATATCATAGAGTTTTTTAAAGATTTCTATCCTGATTTTATACCCGAAAAAGCCTATGATATGCTAGGTAAGCTTAATATTGATCCAAAACATAAGTTAAAAA
Source organism: Clostridiales bacterium (assembly GCA_012735575.1). Taxonomy (GTDB): domain Bacteria; phylum Bacillota; class Clostridia; order Caldicoprobacterales; family UBA3941; genus JAAYGY01. The sequence goes on along the minus strand of JAAYGY010000069.1, from coordinate 11,051 downwards.
CCTTGTCCAAGGGCACCAAGGAAAAAGTACAGCTGATACTAGTTATGAGCCGAGAGTCGGAACTTTATCTGCTGGATGAACCCATCGGAGGCGTTGATCCTGCAGCAAGGGATTATATTTTGGATACCATTCTAAGCAACTATAATGAAAAGGGAACTGTTATCATATCCACCCATCTTATATCAGATATTGAAAAGATATTGGATGAGGTTATTTTCATAAAGGAAGGACGGATAGTCCTGCAAAAAACTGTAGATGAAATCCGAGAGGAAACCGGTAAATCTGTAGATGCTTTATTTAGGGAGGTATTTAAATGCTAGGAAAACTGTTAAAATATGAGATTAAAGCTACTGCCCGCTGGTTTTTGCCCATATATATTATTATATTTCTCTTCGCCTTTATAAACAGGGTAATTAGCCCCTTTCAAAAGGTAGGCGACACATACTCCGTCACTGTTGAAGGGTTAAGCTTCTTTAATTTTATGCGAGGCATTAGCATATTTGTCTATTTTGCTCTTGTTGTAGCCGTTGTGGCCATGACCTTTGTTATTATTATTCAGAGGTTTTACAAAAACCTCTTAGGGGATGAAGGCTATCTTATGTTCACCCTGCCCGTCAAACCCTGGCAGCATATTGTAAGCAAGCTGCTAATCTCAATGATGTGGATTGTTCTAAGCTTTTTTGTCATAATATCTTCTGTCCTGATACTCCTAAATATAGATAATTTATTTAGTGAACTAGGCAGGCTTATAAATATAGCTCGGGATTTTATGGGAGCTACCCTGATGTTTCTAATACCAGTTTCAGCTTTGACTTCATCAGCTTATTTTATCATCACTGTTTATAACGCTCTATCCATTGGACATCTTTTTACAAAGCATAAGATCTTAGCATCATTTGGAGCTTATATGGTGATATATGTTGTCAGTCAGGCAATATTCTCCATTTTTGCCTTTGCCACTGCAAACAGAATTCTTGTCCCCTTAGCTGAATCCACTGCTACGGTACCTCCACAGGTAACAAGCCTCATTGCATCTGTAACTATAATATACGCCCTACTGGGTATAGCCAACTTTATAATAGCCAATACCATACTAAGCAAAAGATTAAATCTGGAATAAGTCAAAAGGAGCAGGCATATGCCTGCTCCCCTTTTCTATTCAGCCATCTATATTATTAAACTTTGCATACCTTTACCTTTGAAATTCTCTTTTCTTCTACGGCTTCTACCTTAAACATCAAGCCTTCATATTCTATCTCGGGGCATTCCCCTTCTTTAGGAATTCTGCCTAGTTGGCCTATAACAAAACCGCTTAATGTTTCGTATTCATCTATAGGCAATTTTACATTAAAGAAATCACTCACCAAATCCAGATCCACAATTCCATTGATTATAAAGGTTGTCTCATCCTGCTTCAGGAAGCTTGGTTCTTCTTCATCATACTCATCAAGTATATTTCCAACTATTTCTTCTATCAAGTCTTCCATAGTGACAATTCCAGCTGTTCCGCCATATTCATCAATGATTATGGCCATATGAACCTTGTTTTTCTGTAGTTCTCTAAAAAGTTCATCTATCTTCTTTGAAGAAGGCACATAATATGGTTGTCTGATAATTTCACGCAATTTAAACCCTGATTTATCAGCCTGTTCGGTATCTATATAGTTTATTATATCTTTAGCATGAAGAATTCCAACTATATTATCTATACCCTCTTCATAAACAGGGAATCTAGAGAACCCTTCTTCATCAATCAATTCAACAATTTCCATTAAACTAGCATCAATAGGAATAGCTACTATATCCGTTCTGTGGGTCATAATATCGGTAACAATTTTATTGTCAAATTCGAAAACATTGTTGAGCATCTCCTTTTCAATCTGATCTATAGTTCCTCTTTCCTCTCCCATATCTATCAGCAAACGTATCTCTTCTTCTGTTACTCGCTCATCCTCCTGACCTGGATCTACACCACACAATCTGACAACAAAGTTGGTGGAAAGTGTGAGGAGTTTAACAAAAGGAGATGTTAGAACAGATAGCAAGGTAATAGGACCTGATACAAATTTGGATATAGTTTCTGCCTTTTTCATGGCCAGTCTCTTAGGTACCAACTCTCCTAAAACCAATGTGAAGTAGGATAATATGAGAGTGATAACTACTACAGAAATGTTTTTAAGCAAAACCTCAGAAACTGGAATGCCAGTGGACTTGATTAATTCTACAAGCCTTCCCGCAAAGGTGTCTGCTGCAAAAGCACTAGCCAGAAATCCTGCAAGAGTAATACCAATCTGAATTGTAGCAAGAAATTTGCTAGGTTCTTTTAACAGATTATAGATTTGAATAGCTTTTTTATCGCCTTCTTCTGCCTTAACCCTAACCTTGTTATCGTTCAACGAAATTAAAGCAATCTCCGATGCAGCAAAAAAGGCATTCAAAGTAACAAGGATAAATAAAACCAAAATCTCGGTAAACAATTAGACTCTTCCTCCATCTCAAAAAATAATAAAAATAAAACAAAAAAAGACATACCAAACTACACAGCGCAATCAGTGCAGTTCTTCATGCCCTTATATAGTAACCGATTTTTTGGTTTATATTTGTTCTGAATAATAGCCGCCTTGCATCACTACTTCGCAAACCCCCAGGGCTATCATCCATCATCCAGCCACCTCCATAAATTCATGTTTATCATATTTTAATTAATACTAATTTATCACAGCATACTACTATTGTCAATAAAAATTAGGTTTAGCCTTATTGACTTCCCACTCCTCATCTTGTTATACTTGTAACAATAGTATTTGTACAAGTTATTATAAATTTATACATGAGGAGAATAAAATTGAGTTTTGTGGAATTATTTGTGATTTCTCTTGGCCTTTCAGCCGACGCATTTGCAGTAGCTATTTGTAAAGGGCTACCTATAAAAAAGGTAAATGTAAAAAATGCAGGTACTGTTGGCCTATATTTTGGCGCTTTTCAAGCAATTATGCCTTTAATAGGCTATTTTTTAAGCATCCAATTTCAGGATAAGATTGCTGCTTTTGATCACTGGATAGCCTTTGTACTTCTTGGATTTATCGGTCTTCAAATGATAAAAGAATCCAGAGAGTCAGAACTAGATTGTGATGGGGAAGATGATTCCCTGGATTTTAAAACCATGTTTGCATTATCTATAGCTACCAGCATAGATGCTCTGGCTGTAGGTATAACTTTTGCATGCCTTCAAGTAAATATTCTACCTGCCATTTCCTTTATTGGATTTATTACTTTTGCCCTATCCATGGTTGGCGTAAAGATAGGAAATATTTTTGGTTCCAAATACAAATCCAAAGCCGAATTACTTGGTGGGCTTATACTTATAGGTATGGGAATTAAGATATTATTGGAGCATACCCTTCTAGCCTGATCCTGCGCTGTTTACCTTAGAGCTCCTTGCCACACTTTTTACAATATTTAGCGTCCTCATCATTAAGACTCTTACAGCTTCTGCATCTTATCTTAACAACTTCCTTTCCTTCATTAGGTTGGATTATCCTATCAACAAGGTCAATATTCCTAATAACATCGGAAATCATCCCGCCTTTAGCCTCGTTAAAGGGCTTTAAATCTTCCCTGGCCTTCTGAGGATCAAGTATTAAACCTGAACCTGCTTTACCTCTTGCACCAACATTCATAATCAAGAAACCGGCTATAATCAAAACCATACCTATTACTGATTTAGTAAATGATATGCCTGATCCCATATGAGAATGATGCCTGTAAGTATAGGTATCTATAATAGAGTCGTTTGTAGAAATATCACCAAAAAATGGATTATTCATAAATCTGGCAACATTAAAAAAAGTAGATATAAATAAAATGAATCCTAATACTATCATACCCATACCAATATAGTAAGCTATTTTTCTTTCTTTGGATACTTTTGCCATATAATCGCCCCTTATATTTCATTATACAATATTTTATAACAAACTCATTGAATGTGCATTGTTTTTTTATAAATTCTATTCTTTAATATCAATATATTTTATGATAAACAAAAAAGGGCAATTTAATCATTACCCTTTCAATAGCTATTTTACTTATATAACCATATCTGCTGAACTAGTGTTATAGTTTAATTAGGCTCCCAGGTCATAATATCTCTGCCCATCCTCTTCAAAGTCCCTAACAGCCTGTTTGGTTAGTGGATGGTATACCAGATGTTCAAATAGTTTTGGTGTAACTGTAACAGCATGTGCACCTGCCATACTAATACCGTGAACCTGGTCAACATTTTTAAAACTTGCTGCCAGCACCTTTGCATCCAGGTTATATGTTTCTATCAAATGGACTAAATCGGATACCACCTCAACCCCATGACAGGACATATTATCAAGTCTGTTTACATATGGTGCCAAAAAGTCTGCTCCTGCCTTTGCTGCAATAAGCCCCTGTTGCTGAGTAAATACAGCAGTAGCTGTAACCTTGATTCCCAATTTTTTGACCATGGAAATCGCCTTTATTCCCTGGGGAGTTACAGGTATCTTAATGTAAAAATTGCCCTCTACCATTTCTTTTAACTTTACAGCTTCATCTACCATCTCCTCTGCCCTTTCACCGAGGGTTTGAACATGTAGCATCTTATCATTTCCTATAATATGCCTTATTTCTTTTATAATTTCTCCTACGGGTCTTCTGGCTTTGGAGATGATGCTGGGATTGGTTGTTACCCCTTCAATGGGATATAAATCCATCAGCCTTTTTATCTCCTTAGTATCTGCTGTGTCTAATAGGTACATCATTTATATCACCTTTTCATATATAAATTTGTTAAATTATTAACAATATTAATATCAAACATTACTATTATAGCATTAATTCTGACAAAATCAAACTGTATTCGCCTTTTTGGGCTATAAATAGCCCTTGTTTCACCAAAAAAGGCAGCCTACACATTTGTTAAATGTAAGACTGCCTTTTTTGTATAATCAATACATTTTATCTAAAAGAGCTAAAGCGCTTTTCAATCTCCCTTATATTGCCCTTGGCATAATCCACTACCTTGTCGTAGGTCACCGGTATGTCGTTTTCATCTACAACTTTTACTCCACCCTTTACAGGCTTTGTTCTCCAGTATTTGGCATACCTAAACTCATCTACTTCTCCCCATAGATAGGGTACCGGCAAAAAGCCTGATGCAAATATGGTATAAAACCCTTGTGCTGAATATGGATCAGAAACACTGCTCTCGATACCTGAAATTACAGTCTTTGCAGCATCAATTAACTCCAGCATCCTCTCCTTAACATCCTGTCTTTTACTCATATCTTCAATCCTGTCATTTCTTCGCATTTGTCGATATTTTTGCAGTGAATACTGGGTTATTTGTATGCTTTCATTGATTATATCCGGGGTAGCCAAATGACTGGCTTCTGAATAGCTGACCACATGAATTACAGGAGGACTTGTCTCGTCGTGAGGATCTATATCATCCATTAGAGCAGTTACCGCTGCCAGTTGTATCCTCGCTTCTTCAAGATCAGGCTTGAAATAGTCCAGCCCTGCCCTTGGCTGCAAAATAACCCTAAAGTTTTCATCCTCCAGGCTCTTCACCAGCTTAAGCATTGCTCTGGATTTTGCCAGATCCTGAATTCCCCATGTGGATCTTGGAGTATTTAACATATTTTGCAGTATAAAGGTTTTAATACCCATCTTTTTTGCCAGCTTGGCCGATAAATAAGCAGAAACAATATAGGTTACATCATCGGCACCCCTGAAGGCAAAATGATGGGGTACATTAGCCTCAAAGGGCTTGTTGGTTTTCGCTATATATTTCATGGTTTCTATATGCTGCTTTAAATTAGTATATAGGTCATAGGGGCCTCTCCCATCCAGTTTGTTAAACCACCATAGGGATAGGGCATGCCAGCATATATTAATGGTCTTTTCATACATCTCAGCCAACTGGGGTATATTTTTAGTTCCTGCATAGGTTCTTAGAAGCAGTGGCCTTGCAGCCTCCCATACCATTCTGTATTCCTCAGGAGAATTTATTGGCACTCCGCCCCCATTGGGCTTATCCCCCCAGTCTTCTCCAAAATTAGACTGGGTCAGCTGGGATGTGCCTATTGATAAAATATCCAGATATCCCGCATTGGCCAGTTCCTTGGCCCAGGATATAAATTCCTTAATGGAATCCAATCTATCTACAGAGGAGGAATAAGGCCCTACATGAGCACGTATAAGTGGCATAAAGGGTTTTTGCATATTGTGCTCCAGTCGTTTTATCAAGGTATCCCTTTGAGTGCCAAAGTCCTTATATCCAGAGCGGTCAAGGGGCTTAAAGCCCGTATATTCCTGTGACTGTATAACATCCTTTCCAATCTCCATGCGCAGATCATCGTACCTGCTGCCTTCCATAATATCCTTTGGGATTCGATCTTCAGGAATTCCCATCTTTGTCAGGGTTTCCCGAACAGACTCCCCTCCCATAAAGGTTTTTACAAAGCCTTTATGCTCTTTTTCTATTTTTCGACATCCCTCAGGAAGCCCCCCGTAGAATACCCCTCTGATGGGGCCTCCCTGATAGTGGAGCATACCGTTGTTTTCCAGTTCGTGCATAAAATATCCCATCATCTTAACTGCTTCATCCTGGTCAAGCCTATAGCTGATTCCTATGTGATTTATCCCGTTTTGTCTCAGCCAATCCAGCACCAGCCTACGATTTGCCTCATATCTAAAGTCATTCATGGCTTTGTCTATGACATCATCGCCTATTATGACTTTATAACCACATTGGCGCAGTAACTCTGCCGCAGAATTTATGCCCAAGGTATGTGCGTCTAATGATGGCTTTATAAAAGCAAATATATCTGTATCCAGTGCAAACATTTTTTACCTCCTTTGATATGATAGTGTATTTAAAATAAGGCTCTGACATCCCTGCTATTCTTTTCTCTTAAAACATCTTTTAGATTTCTTCCAATCTTTCTAAAATCTACTTCCATAAGGGAAGATGCTAGATCTATAATTAAACTTGTATTTTTCATATCCAGCCCTAATTTCTTTCCTACTGACTCCAGTGCTACTAGACCATGAGGTATATCTTCAAAAATATATCTGTGTTCCAAAGTATTAGGTGCATCAATGGTCTTGTAAGCATCATTGTTTTGAATGCATTCATACAAAGTTTGTCCTTCAATATTATAGGTTCTTTTCATCCAATCTCTGGCAGATTCCACCTCATAACCTAACTTCCTTGATACGGAAACCCTTTCATTATCAATTTTTTCAATTAACCTGCCTACTGTTGGTGTTATACCGTCGTAATAGTATTTATATATTTTTTTCTGATTTTCTGTCCAGCCTGCATTCAATAATAAGGGAGCACAATGCAAAATCATACCTACATTGCCAATTGAAGTTTCCACCATGGATTTAGCCGGAGCCAGGTACTGGCGAATGCATTCCGGGAGTTTGGATATAATAGCCTCATTCTGATTATGATCAAAAGTGGATATTAATACATCCAGTTTCAAAGCTATTATGTTCACCATGTCATCGTTAATTTTTCTACACACATGAATAGTGGTCTGGGTTTCAGCAATAGTCTGCTTATATTCTTTATTATAATCGCTGTAAACCTGCTGAAATTCCAGTGCTCCAAAAGTTCTGCCTGGATTTAATACAATTATGGTTTCCTTCCTTATATTCTTTCCGATTATTTCCGCTAGATATCTATGAGAATTAGCTGGGGTTGTTATAAGGATTACATCAGGATCTTTGACAGCCTCTTTAATATCATCTGTAACCTGCCCGATTTTAACTGGTCCTTCTATAACACCCTGACAATGAATAGTGCGGGTTTTCATAAGTTTTTCAATGGTTTTCCTTGAACGATTCCATAAAGTTACAGTATTCCCACATTTACTTAGATGAGCTGCCATTGCTAGTCCTAGATTGCCTGCACCTATAACTGTTACATTCATCTATATCCCTCCTAGTTTATAAAATCTTAAGATGCCATAAAGAAAATATTTTGTCTTAAGATATAGTAGAATGAAAGCAGCTAAATCTACTATGGCATTTCAAATTTCTAGTACATATTTACATAATACACCTGATTTGACATAATTTTTGTCTTTATAGTCAAAATTTGCCATATGTTAGCCGTGTTTATACATACTTTTTACTTGTAAAAAACTAAATTTTTAAAAATGGAATTATAGAAAATAATTCCTAGATGATGAAAACGCCGATAGACTTTTGAGACAGTATCCTTATTAGGATGGAACACCAATTTGTTTATGCTAGAAAAGCAAATTAAAGCTAATGAATTGATTTGATTTTATCATATATATACCAATGGCGTCAATAATTTTCTATTTATTCCTATTTATAGGCCATTATAAAAAAAGACCTCCAGAAATTAGGAGGCCTTTTATCTTAAGTAAACGGCAATAGCCATTATCATTCATATAAGATGAACTGGCAAAACGGATTAATTATTAATAGCTTTTATTAATTGCTTTGCTTAGCCTATATATTTCTCTAAAGTGCGTCTAACCGCACCCTCGCTCTCTAACAATTCATAAAACATTTTCTCTATCTTTTCACCCAGTCCTACCTCATACAGATCTACTCCAAATATGGTTTTATTAGAGATAATATCTCTAACATTGGATGTGGTATCTCCCAAGGTTACACCCTGGAGAATTCCCTGTAAGATATGAGCCAAGGGATCCGGGCTAATGGTAAATTCATTACCCTTATCATCTATGCCCAATAGATATCTGCACCATGTGGCGATGGCCAGGGGAATAGCTACTAAATCAGCCGGATTTAAATCCTCTCTCCTGGCATAGGCTTTAATAGTCTCTCCGAAGCGGATGCCCACTTTTTGAGATGTATCCGTAGCAATTCGCTGAGGGGTATCTGGAATAAAGGGGTTGGAGAAACGCTCGTTTATCACTTCATCTAAAAATTCTCTAGGATTAATAATACCTGGATCCACTACTACCTTTAATCCCTCATCATATCCGATTTTTTCAACAAACTTTCTCAAGAGGGGATCTTTCATCTCATCAGCAATTAAATTATAACCCAGCAAACAGCCGGATACTGCCAAGGCTGTATGAAGGGGGTTTAAGCAGGTGGTCACCTTCATGGTCTCTACCTTATTAACTGTTTCCCGATCTGTAAATATAACTCCCGCTTCTTCCAGAGGCGGCCGGCCATTGGTAAACCTATCTTCAATAACAAGGTATTCACTGACCTCAGCATTAACGAAGGGAGCTACGTAGGAATTCCTGGCCGTAACTACTATGTCCATTCCTTCAATACCCTTCTGACTTAAAGTCTCTTTAACAGTTTCAGAGGGTCTTGGAGTGATTTTATCAATCATGGTTAATGGATAAGTGATTTTTTCTTCATCTTGCAGGTAAGCTATAAAGCCTTCATCTACAAAGCCTCTCTTTAACCACTCCTTTGCAATGGTTAAAACCCCTTCTTTTATCCTATCTCCATTGTTAGCACAGTTGTCCATGCTGACAAAGGTTATGGGATACTGACCCTTTTTATATCTGTGGTATACAAGTGCTGTAACAAGGCTCATAGTATGCACAGGATCATCGGGACCTTTTTCAATATCCCTTTGTACTGCTTTAATATAATTACCGTCAGCGTCAGTTAAGGAATAACCCTTTTCTGTAATGGTAAAGCTGGCCATTTGTAAACTGGGCTTTTCAAAGATTTCAACTAGTCGATTAAAATCATCAGTTCTGTTTCTGTCTGCTGCTATAGCTTCTGTAATACTTCCTATAATGGTTTTATCAAAGTCTCCATTAGCATGCATCAATACCAGCAAGGTAAGATTGTCATAGGGTTTATAAACCCTGTCTATTATTTCATAATCAAAGGACTCTACAGCAACTATGCCAGTATCAGCTTTCTTCCTATCTAAAAGCTTTTGATGAGCATTGGCAATAAAAGCTCTGAATATATTGCCTGCCCCAAAATGAACCCATTGAGGCCTTTCCCTGGTATTCTCTCTAACCTGGTCTATGTCAAATTCAGGTAGTTTTACCCCCATATCCTTCCAGGTATCCCTATTCTTAATGGCATTATTACTTAAAACCATGATTACCTCCCCTCTTTCCTTTTATCCAGGCTATCCCATATGCCTAACATATACATTACACCCAAAAAGTTTAGTCTTTAACTTGTATACAAGATGTGATTTAATAATACAGCCTAAATTTCCCTTTGTCAACGTATAATAAATAAATTAAAAAATAACCACAAATATCATTTGAAATAAAAAAGAGGCAAAACCGAAGGGTTTTGCCTCTTTTTATCACTGTCTATTTTGCTATATTATGCTCTTTGCTTTCTTTTACTTTTTACCATGTTTAGCACCAGCAATGCTCCACTTAAAATAGCCATTAATATATAGGTTATAACAGGGGTATTATCACCAGTTTTGGGACTCTTTTCGGTTGAAGTCTCATCACTGTCTTCTGATTTGTCAGAAGAATCTTTTTTGTCAGAAGAATCTTTGTCTTCATCAGTATCTTCTGTTGCCTCATCCTCTTCTTTAGGCTCCTCTACTGGCTCGTCACTTTCTTCGACTTCTGCTAAAACATAGATACTGAAATGATCCGTTAAGAATACATACTCATCCCCATCAACATAACCTTCCATCTTTACACGTGTTCCATCTTCTTCAATACGGAAAACAGCTAGTTTATCCTTATCGAAACCTTCAGGAATAGTAAGGGATATTTGAAGCTTGCCATTTGGCTGTACTTTAACCCTGGCATCCCCGTCCTTATACAAGTTTATATCAAAGGCTACATACTTAGCAACCTTCTCTTCTTGTAGAGCCTTTTCTATTAATTCAACCTTTTCCTTATCTTTTTCATCTATTTGAATGACTTCCATCTCTGTTCCCTCTTCCAGCACTCCCTCAGGTGCAACGAGAACAAAGGTTATGTTGTTGACCTTCATAGATTTCTTAACTGGTGGCTTTTCTTCTTTAGGCTTTTCTTCTTTAGGCTTTTCTT
>JAAYGY010000068.1 GCA_012735575.1 Clostridiales bacterium | reverse complement strand
CAGCCTCCCTGATAACTACATTGTACTTATTCTCTATAATTTATAGCTTTATATAATTCATCAGATTCCGGTGGCTCTAAAACATGTTTTTCTCCATCATAGATTACTAGGGGAGTTGTTCCACCAACTACCTTGCCAATTATGGTGGCAGAAACCCCCGCATTTGACAGCAGCTTTAATAGTTGCTCTCCATCAGGTGTTACAATAATCATAGAACCGCTGGATATTAGGCGCAATGGATCGATGTCAAATATTTTGCATATTTTCCTGGTCTCCTTAGCTATCGGAATCTTATTTATATCTACCTCAAATCCCTTATTCATTGCCTTGGACATCTCCCACAGTGCACCCAAAATTCCACCTTCAGTGGCATCATGCATGGCATGGGCACCAAATTTTCCTGCTATTAACCCTTCTTTTACTACGCTAATTTCCTCTATAAACCTGCTTGCCCTGTCTATGAAATCTCTACTAAAATACCTGGCTAATATATCCTCCCGATCCATAGCTATAATTGCTGTTCCTTCCAGCCCTGCTGTCTTGGTAACCAATATGTCATCACCAACCTGTGCCTTTCCAGGATGAACTAATTTCTCTTTAGCAATTTTGCCTAGGGCTGTGACAGATATAACCACTTGATTAACTGCAGGAGAGACTTCCGTGTGTCCTCCTATAATTTCCAAATCTAACTCATTGGCTGCTCGATTGATATCTTCCATAATGCTCTGAATTTCTGTAAGCTGGGTATTGGCGGGAGCTATAATAGTTACCATGGCTCCAATGGGTTTAGTTCCAGTAGTAGCCACGTCATTACAGGATATATGTATAGCTAAATAGCCTACCTTGTTAACAGCTCCGGTTATTGGATCAGTTGAAATTACACATACATCATCTCCAAAATCAATTACACCACAATCTTTACCTATTCCTGGTCCTACCAAGATTTCAGGTTGTTTTTTACCTATATTTTTATATAACAGTTTTTCTAGTATATCATTAGGAATCTTACCAATATTCATAAAAACCTCCACTTATTAATTGTTACAATATTTGTGCAGAAAATAATATTATAAACACCATTTCATAAATACTTCCGCTAAATATAATACCACAATTTAATACATAATGATTTACATTATTAACTATAAGTGGAGAAAAATTCGGTACTTTATTTTCTATATGCTTTTACTTCTGCTTCTTATCCTGCTTGTTTGGATAAAAATAAAATATCTTCACATCTGTTAGATATCATACATATCCGCAGATTAACAAATGAGGATATTCTTATACTATAATTTAATACCCACTTTACATTTGAACTTAAAGCTTTTATATTGTTTCATCTTCTTTAATAAAAATCTGTGGCAAAAATTTTTGCTCTCAGCTCATCTATGGATGGTCTATAGCCATTGCTTGTATCGATATGAAAAGTTGGCACATCTAGCCTAGGTTCGTCATAACTGCTTACTGATAATTTAATTCCCTGTTTTGCCATCCCAACGCCCTTATCTCCATGAAAATATCCTCTCATTGGATTTACCAATCCACGTTTTATAAATCTATCAAGAGCAGTTTTACCATCAACCTTGCATATTAAAACGAATAATCTGGATTTTTTCTTAAGTTTGTCCAATTGACATACCCACACTTTATGTTGAAATGCAGCCTCTGCTATTACAGACACATTATTGTCTATTAAATCTGTAACCGTTCTAAAAAATATATCAGTCACAATTCTATTTGATTCTCGGGGTAATTCTACATGTGGCTTTTGAAATGTATGTACATATCCTTCCTTTATCTCATCACGGCTTATTACCGGTAGAAATAATTTCTCGCCAAGTTTTTTGGAAAATGTGGTTTTCCCTGAGCCAGGTCTTCCTGTAACAACTAATAGATAGGGCACTGCCATTTTATCACCTCTTCCTCATTCTTTGACGACTAAATTTTATTAACATATACTTATGTCATTATACTCATTCATCAAGCAATATCCAATCTTCCAGTAATTAATTATTTAAAATGATGTTATTACGGATCTTGGAAATAGTATCTTCATATTCCTCGACTTGATTGTGCTTTATAACATAATAAAGTCCATATACTTCCCTAAGCTCCCGGTGCCTTTTTATTCTATGTTTAATGCTCTTATCATGTCCAAAGACATTTATATATTCATGTAATACTGCATTATGAAATTCTCTGCCTAAGTATATCTGGGGCGCTAGATCTACAGCAGGGTCGGCTATCTTCATATCACTAAAATCAACAACTCCAACTATACGAGTATAGCTTTCATCAACAAGTATGTTTTCATACCAAATATCTCCATGGCATAATGCCAACCTATGATGGTAAAAGGTCTCATCAGACAAAATTTTCTCCCACCAGGTTTCCATTTTTTTATACTCATTGTCAGTCAAATTGCTTTTTAAGAATTCTGAAGTAGCATTACGAAGTACCCTTAAGACCCTTTTGTCATTCTCAATTTTGGGGATAATCCTAAAATTATGTTTATAATATGGAATTTTATGAAGTGAAGCTATGAAGTTCGCAACCTCTTTCGCTAGTATATCTCTGTTTCTTTGATTTACTTTACTGAAAGCAATTGGATTTCCTTCTAACTTCCTATATGCCATAATTCCGTACGGAGGTAAAGCCCTATTAAATTTATACCAAATGGGCTTAGGTATATTGACATTAAGATACTTCTCAATTTGAGGTAAAACCTTACATTCCATTACATATTTTTTTGCAATATCTACATTTCTGGCAATCCTAAATATGATTCCTTGATTACCTTCAATGACAATACTTCCAAAGCCGCTAGCCAAAATTTTGATACTGTCTATGGGGACCTTATTAAATTCTTTTCTTATTATTGATAAAGCATTCTCTAACACATTATCCACCTATAATTCTCTCCCTTTAAACCACCTTCAATTTTATGATGGTATTTTTAGAATTAATAAATAGATCCCAACATTAAAATAATACCAATTATAGGAGAGATATGCCAGGATAATCTTTGCATAAATATATAGAACTCTGATGGCTCAGGACCTTTAATATTTAATAATACCTAAATTTTATTATCCTATTTTTCAGCTTTTTCAATAAAATGACAGATATCTAGGATAATATTACCCTCCTCGTCTGGTGTAGTAAATCTAGGACAAACATATCTTTCAAAAAACCAATAAGCACCTTGCTCGTCTGGAATAATTTTATATCCTTCTTTAAAACAGCTATCAGCACATTTATGTTCCTGCCCATAAACCTCATGCTCTTTACCATAAAGCCATACAACACCTAAGTCAGATTCATCAAAATCAATAATAGAGTATCCTGCAGGTACTTGTGTATTGGCTGGGCAAAACATACCTATCCAATATTCAAAAGGCTCTCCCTCTTTCCAGCGCATGAGCCCAATGAATGCATCACCATTCTCATAGGCTGATTTTGGATTACAGGTCTTTTCCAAGACTTCAAACCATCCATTGAAAAACCATTCACCCCACTGCTTTCCAAATCCACCATTAACCCTATCTCCATCCTCATACTTTTTTCCGATGAAACGCATAGCCGGAACAGATTGTCTGTAAGTCTTAATAATTTGTGCCATTATCTTAGCCTCCTATTTATAATTATTTAACTACATACAATTTAAATTTATGAGTTTGTGAATACTGGCTTTATTTCCTCTCTAGTTTGTCTAGTGTATAATCTTCTTGCAAGGCAGCATACATATTAACATCCCCAAATGATCCATCTTTGCGCACATAAAATTGTCTGAAGGTTCCTTCATACTTCATACCTGCTTTTTGCATAACTTTGCCTGATCCAATATTTAGTACATCATGTTTTGCTTGAATCCTATTTATCCCAACCTGTGAAAATAAAAATCCGATCACTTCCTTAAGTGCTTCAGTGGTAATACCTTTATTCCAATAGACTTTGCTGATGCAATAACCAATCTCACAGCGACAATCTTTGCTACATAAATCAACCACACTTATTGAACCAATTATTTGCCCTGTCTCCTTCAGTTCAATTGCCCAGTTATATGCAGTGTTGTTTGAGTACTCATTTATCCATATAGAGAGTACTTCTCTCGTAGTATCAATGCTATCATGAGGCCACCAAGTTAAATATTTTGTAACTTCGCTATCATTTGCCCAATTACTAAACATATCCTCAGCATCTTCTAAGGTAAATCTGCGAAGTATTAATCTATGGGTTTCAAGTGTAACTGTTCCCTTATGCTGTAGCATATTGTAATCCTCCAATATCTTTAGAGTATTGCATTATTTAATTATTCTATTTCTAAATAAAATATCCTTTTTCAACATCATTTATATTCTTTAGATTAATTAGGACCCCATTTATTTCTTTAGCAAATAGCTGCGCTATTTTTTCAGTATTACCTTGATAACCAGAGTAATATATAATTAAGGACTTCATGAGCTGTTTCCTCCACCATATGTTTTAAAATATTCTTACAACCTATTCAATAACTACTACACCATTTTAGTTTATCATATTACAAACCTCTATAATTATTAGCCATGCCCTCCCACTATTTAATATTTGACATCAACCTTCTCCAATCCTCCATTTTTTCTAAACTGCATGGGAGTAAGGCCTGTGTATCTTTTAAACAAAATACTAAAATAATTCTGGTTGCTAAATCCTACAGCCAGGGCTATATCTAATATGGAAGAAGTCTCTTCTAGGAGCAGGTCTTTACTCTTTTCAATTCTTGTCAGGTTTAAATATTCGGTAAAGGTTTTGCCAGTTTCCTTCTTAAATAGGGTACAAAAGTAGGATTTATTAATATTAAGATAATCTATTACATCTTCAAGGGTAATAGGATCGCTGTACCTTGAATCAATATAATCCAAAGCTCTCTTTACATGGAAACTGTAACCTGGTTTGATAAATCTTCCATAATTTATATCCTTTTCGATTATTTTAAAAAGTGAAATCAAATTGTTCATCAAGCATCTTGGCTTATAGGGTATACCCAAAGGATGATTTTTACAACATGTATGGGGCCCCATTATTACCAGACCTCTATATACATCGTTAGATTCCACATAGAAAGCCGTAAAAAATATCTTATATGAACAAGGCATTGTTACTCTATTTTTTGCGTCCTCTTCTTGTAATTCTTTTAGCACTCTTTCATAAATATTGTTTTCATCTAGCATTTCCATATACTTATCTGTATAGCCCGACGAACTTATGATGCTGCCATCGGATTTAAAAGCAATAATGGGTAGGTTTGTTATTATAAAAAATCTCTCCATTATCTTCACAATTGTGTTGAACATTTTAGCATCCCTCTTAATCTACAAAAAATAGTTATAAAAATACAAATATCCTAATACAACTGTCTCCAACACTCTGATATATTACTTGATAGTGATAATCATTCTCAATTATATCATTGAATTTATTGGTATGCAAATAAAATGAGGTTAATACGAGGAGCTTATGAAAAAAAGATATTTAATTCTACTATTAGTTTTACTATCCATAGTATCTCTATTTATAGGAGTTAAGGAAGTAAAGATACAGGACATTCTAAATTTTGAAAGTGAAGGAATTCGTATATTGCTGCTTAGCAGACTGCCGCGGCTAATAAGCATTATTGTTGCAGGCATGGGTATGAGTGTATCGGGACTAATTATGCAATCTATCAGCAGAAATAAGTTTGTATCCCCTAGTACTGCAGCAACCATAGATTCTGCAAAATTAGGGGTATTGATATCTTTGATAGTATTTGCCGGTTCAAGACCGCTGCATAAAATGCTGGTATCCTTTATATTTGCCATAGCTGGGACTCTTTTATTTATGCAAGTATTAAAAAGAATAAAATTTCAGAATGCAATTTTCATTCCCCTAGTAGGTATTATGCTTGGCAATATAATCGATTCCATAACTACCTTCTTTGCATACAAGCTTAATATGATCCAAAGTATTTCAGCTTGGTTGCAAGGAGATTTTTCTATGATTATTAAGGGCAGATATGAGCTTTTATATATAAGTATCCCCCTTTTAGTAGTGGCCTTCCTATATGCTAATAAGTTCACTATAGCAGGTATGGGTGAAGATTTCGCAGCCAATCTGGGACTTAGCTATAACAGGGTGGTCAATGTTGGTGTTAGTATTGTCGCTTTAATATCATCTTTGGTCATAATCACAGTGGGCAGAATCCCCTTTCTGGGCCTTATAGTCCCTAATATCGTCACCATCTTTCAAGGGGATAATATAAGAAAAAACATATTCAATACTGCCCTCTTAGGAGCAGTCTTTCTCCTGTCCTGTGATATTCTTGGAAGAATAATTATATATCCTTATGAAATACCTATAAGCCTCACAGTTGGAGTAATAGGAAGTGTTATCTTTCTTGGTTTATTAGTTAGGGGGAGTCGATAATGGTCAAAAAAAAGTCTATATGGTTTCTTGCTATCTTTTCAATAGTTCTTATACTGCTTTTTGTTTTCTGGGGTCTTAACAGCAGTAATTGGAGATATTTTCTGTCCCTGAGAATTCCAAAGGTTACAGCGTTGGTGATTACAGGAGTAGCTATAGCTTTTTCCACTCTACTCTTTCAGACATTAACTAATAACCGTATATTGACTCCCAGCTTATTAGGTCTGGACTCTTTATATATGTTAATACAAACAATGGTAATATTTATCCTAGGCTCAACCAGCCTTATTCTAATAAATAATAAAATAAACTTCTTTATATCGGTAGGCTTGATGTTGATATTTTCCAGCCTACTATTTAAGGGCCTTTTTAAAAGGGATAGAAGCAATATTATGTTTTTTTTATTGTTTGGACTAATACTGGGGACCTTTTTTCAAAGCTTATCTACTTTTATGCAAATGATGATGGACCCTAATGAGTTTTTGCATATTCAGGACAGGATGTTTGCCAGTTTTAATCATATTAATACTGAAATTCTAATTATAGCTTTTATTATAATTTTAGCCCTTGTCCTCTATTCCATAAAATACTTTAAGCTATGGGATGTCTTATCCCTTGGAAGGGATCATGCCATAAATCTAGGGCTTGATTATCATAAAACCATAAGAAATATGGTGGTAATTGTAGCTATACTGGTATCAGTTTCTACAGCCCTCGTTGGACCAATTACCTTTTTGGGACTATTAGTTGTCAATCTAGCCAGAGAGTTTCTAAATACCTATGAACACAAATACTTGTTCATAGGATCCTCTTTAATCAGTATAGTGGCTCTGTTGGGTGGCCAGCTATTAATTGAAAGAGTATTTAATTTTAGTACACCTATCAGTGTTGTCATAAATCTAATTGGTGGAGTTTACTTCTTATATTTATTGTTAAAGGAGAATGGAGCATGATAGAAATTCGTAATATTGTAAAACAGTATGGGGATAAAAGAGTGTTGGATGATGTTTCTACCGTAATTGATAAAGGAAAGATTACTTCCTTTATCGGCCCAAACGGTGCAGGTAAAAGTACACTACTATCCATTGTAAGTCGCCTAATACCCAAAAACAGTGGAGAGATAATCATTGACGGTAAACCTTTGGAAAAATGGCAGAGTAATCAACTAGCCAAGAAACTTTCTATTCTAAAGCAATCAAATCACTTAAATATCAAGCTCAAGATTAGGGAATTGGTAAGCTTTGGTCGTTTCCCATACAGCAATGGCTATTTGACAAAAGAAGATGAAATTTATATAGATGAAGCTTTGGACTACATGCAGCTACGAGATATTCAAAATATGTATTTAGATCAATTAAGTGGTGGTCAAAGACAAAGAGCCTTTATCGCTATGGTCCTGGCACAAAATACTGACTATATTTTACTGGATGAGCCGCTTAATAACCTGGATATAAAACATTCTGTTGAGATCATGAAAATGCTTAGAAATCTAGTGGATGATTTAGGCAAATCTATTGCTATTGTTATCCATGATATTAACTTTGCATCCTGTTATTCTGACCATATTGTAGCTTTGAAGGACGGGAAAATTGTAGATGAAGGAGGTATTAATAGAATAATCCATAAAGATCTGCTAGGGCAAATATATGATATGGAATTTAGCATTGCTGACGTCAACAATATGAAACTGTGTGTTTACTACTAAATAATTAGACAAGGAGAGATGTAAAATGAATAAAATTATAAGATTTGCATTAGCTTTATCATTAATTGTCTCCATTATTGTTTTATCAGCCTGTGGTTCTATTACAGGTACAGCATCCGAAGAACCAGGATCAGATGAAAATTCTAGCCTAACCATAAAACATGAACTGGATGAAATCACCTTAGAGAAAAAACCTGAGAGAGTTGTGGTCTTTGATTTTGGAGTATTAGATATAATGGATTATATTGGAGAGGATGTTGTTGGTTTACCAAAGCAATCCCTCCCTCCTTACCTGGACAAATACAATGATGACCAATATACTAATGTGGGCTCTCTAAAAGAGCCTAATTTCGAAACTATTTATGAGCTTAAACCGGATTTAATAATTATCTCCGCCAGGCAGGCTAGTTTATATGATGAATTTGAAAAGATTGCTCCTACTTTGTACTTAGATTTTAAAGGTGAAGACTACCTGAATTCTTTTAAAAACAACGTGACTATCCTAGGACAGATCTTTGACAAAGAAGAAATGCTGGTTCAAGAGATTGAAACTATAGAGAAAGAAATCAAAGCTTTGCATGAACAAGCATCAGCCAGCTCAGCCACTGCATTATTTATTATGGCTAATGACGGCAACTTAAGCGTTTATGGAGCAGATTCCAGATTTGGAATTCTTCATAACGAGTTTGGATTAGCTCAAGCTGATGAAAATATAGAGGCTAGTACTCATGGTCAGAAAATTACCTTTGAATATATTCTTGATAAAGATCCTGACTATCTCTTTGTAATGGACAGAGCCGCTGTAGTGGGCGGTGAAACCTCTGCACAACAAGTGATGGATAATGAGTTTCTTAAATCTACCAAAGCCTATAAAAATCAAAATATGATTTATCTAGACCCCTTTGTATGGTATATGGCTTCAGGTGGAATCACGGGATTAAAAGCAATGATCGACGAAGTACAATCAGCTATAAGCAAATGACAGACCTCTTTGCCTAATACAGGCAAAGAGGTTCTTTGCTTTCACGCCCTTCATTTAAGGACATGACTACAAATTCCTCATTTTTTTATTTGTACGCTACAACATTTATATATATAATTAGAATATATGTATAATAAAAAGTGAAAGACTAAATATTAACCGGAGGATTTTATATTGTATAATACTTATAATACTAGAATATTGGTAGACGCTGATGCTTGTCCTGTTAAGGATATTATTGTCAAAGTAGCAAAAGAATTTAAACTTAAGGTAATAATGTTCACTGATACCAGTCATATAATAGAAGAGGAATATTCCCAGGTTATTACCGTATCCCAGGGAAAGGATGCAGTAGATATTGCTCTTATTAACCAGACTCAAAAAGGTGACATTGTTGTCACTCAAGATTATGGAGTAGCCTCCATGGCTTTGGGTAAACAGGCCTATGCAATTAATCAAAATGGTTTAATCTATGATGAAACCAATATTGATAGATTATTGATGGAAAGATATCTCTCACAAAAAATAAGAAGAGGAGGCGGCCGAACCCACAATCCCAGAAAACGTAATGTGAAATCCGACATAAGTTTTGAAAAGTCCTTTCGAAAGCTTTGTAAAAGAGTCTTGGGTCTTTAGAACAGGATATGCGATACAGCTATTAAACTATTTATTTGAAAGGAGATTTTTTATGAACAGCAAAAAGATTACATGGATAGTTATAGGAGTTATAGCCCTAATCCTTATCTTTAACCTTGCAGGAGGCTACAATAGGCTAGTTGACTATAGTGAAGATGTAAATAATAAACTTAGTGAAATCGACAATCAATTGCAGCGAAGGAATGATTTAATACCAAATCTCGTTGAAACTGTAAAAGGCTATGCTGCTCACGAGGAAGAGGTCATAAATAGTGTAACAGAAGCCAGGTCAAAGCTGGCTGGTGCATCCAGCCCACAAGAGGTTATTGAAGGAGATGCAGAGTTATCAAATGCTCTATCCCGACTATTGGTTGTAGTGGAAAACTATCCGGAATTAAAGGCTGACGCTAATTTTAGACAGCTATCGGATAATCTGGCAGGCACTGAAAATAGAATTGCTGTAGCAAGACGTGATTATAACCAGGCGGCTACCCGCTATAATACAGCCATAAGACGCTTTCCCACCAATATAATGGCAAAAATCTTTGGCTTTGAACGAGTGGAGTATTTTGAAGCTCAGGAAGGTGCTCAAGAAGTTCCAAAGGTGGATTTTAGTGATTAAAAGAGGAGAAATATTTAATGAAAAAGATTACATCCTTTTTACTGGCCCTATTTGTTCTAGTTATACCAATAATAGTATATGGACAAGAGGAGGATATACCTTCTCATACCCAAGACTTTTATGTAAATGATTATGCCAACGTCTTAGATAGTCAAGCGAAAGAGTATATTATGAAACAGAGTATTCGGCTTTATGAATTGTCCGGCGCTCAGGTTGTAGTAGTAACCATAGACAGTATTGGCGACATCCCCCTAGAGGAATATTCCTTAAGTATCCTAAGAGGATGGGGCATTGGAAGTAAGGATAAAAATAATGGCGTACTCATTTTGATTGCTGTGGAAGATAGAAAATCCAGGATTGAGGTGGGATATGGCCTGGAAGGAGCACTGCCTGATAGCAAAACCGGCTGGATACAGGATGATTACATGATCCCCTATTTCTCAGAAGGCGATTATTCCACAGGTATCTTAGAAGGGTATAAAGCTATTGTGGCGGAAATTTACAATGAATATAATCTGGAAACTGACAGCTTAGAAGAATTAAGTCCTGTTCCAACTCCCCATGAGTATACCGAAGAATCCCAGGAATCTTCTGACGGCAAATTTTTCGTCATCTTTATAATAGTTTTTCTCTTATTCGACAGGCTCTTTTTAGGTGGTAGAATATTGCGTTTACTCCTTATCATGCTCTTCTCTGGTCGAAGGGGCGGCCCTAGAGGTGGGGGCAACTGGGGCGGAGGTGGCTGGTCCGGCGGTGGAGGTTATAGTGGCGGAGGCGGTTCCGGGGGTGGCGGAGGCAGTTCCCGGAGCTGGTAAACTAAAGGAATAAAAAACATTAAGCAATGGCAAGATACTTAATAGTAAGTTAGAAAAGGAGTATGTCCATTGCTTAATGTTTTTTTTAGAGCACTTATTCTCTATATGGTAGTTGTACTGGTGGTAAGAGTAATGGGCAAGCGGCAGGTTGGTGAATTGCAGCCCTTTGAATTAGTTATTGCTATAATGATTGCCGAGCTTGCTGGCATTCCTACTGATGATGTAGGTATACCTTTAGCCAAAGGTCTTGTGCCTATATTTGCCTTAGTTTTTGCACAGGTTACCATTTCATATTTATCTTTAAAAAGCGAACGAATTAGAGGGTTAATCTGCGGATCTCCCAGCATATTAATTGAAAATGGTGAGATCCAGCAAAAAAATCTAAAGCACCTAAGGATAAATATAAATGATCTATTAGAACAACTAAGAGGTAAAGATATTGCTAACATCCATGATGTGGAGTTTGCTATTCTAGAAACCAATGGCAATCTTACTGTATTCCCAAAAAGTGAAAAAAAAACTGCAACCCTGGAAGACCTGGGGCTGCAGGCTCAGCCTGAATCCATCCCAATCACCTTGGTCATGGATGGGCGTATAATGCACAAAAATCTAAAGAAAGCAAACCTGGATATAGACTGGCTCCTATCACAAATAAAGGAACACGGGCTGGATAGAAAATGTGTCTTCTTTGCTTATCTTGATACCCAGGGTCAACTAAAAATAATACCTAAGCAAAAGGAGTAAGCCCAATGAGAACCTTTATTGCTATAACTATATTTTTATTCCTATTTTTAGGACTGGCATGGTGGAATGCAAAATATCTTGTAAGAACATCAGAGCAATTAGCACAACAAGCTGAAAACATACGCCAAGCCGTAATAGAAGAACTATGGGAGGAAGTAGATACCCAGGTAATGCAGCTCCGTCGCCTTTGGGGCCATCACAAAAAGACCTGGTTACTCCTGGTTGATCACGAAGATATTGATGACATCGATCTTGCCATATATAAAATTGATGAAATGGCAAAACTACAGGAAAAAGAACAGCTACTATCTGATATTGCAGAGCTTAGATTCTTACTACATGATCTTGCTGATAAGGAAATCTTAAGCTTGTCCAATATTTTCTAGTGTTTAATAGCCCCTTTCCAGCACTTTTTTAATAAACTGTCCTGTGTAGCTGTGCTCCATCTGAGCCAGCTCTTCCGGACTACCAACTCCCACCACTGTACCTCCTCTATCTCCACCTTCCGGTCCCAGATCGATTATATAGTCTGCTACTTTAATAATATCCAAGTTATGCTCAATAACTACTACGGTGTTGCCTCCATCAGCTAGTCTCTGTAAAACCTTTATTAGCATATTAACATCTGCCATATGCAATCCTGTAGTAGGCTCATCCAAAATGTACAAGGTCTTACCAGTACTTCTCCTGCTAAGCTCTGTTGCCAATTTTACCCTTTGAGCCTCGCCTCCAGACAAGGTGGTTGAGGATTGCCCCAGCTTGATATATCCTAAGCCCACGTCCTTTAAAGTTTGGAGTTTTCTCTTGATTTTAGGTATGTTTTTGAAAAACTCCAGAGCATCATCTACTGTCATATCTAATATATCAGCAATGGTCTTACCCTTATAGCGGACCTCCAGGGTTTCCCTGTTATATCTCTTGCCTTTACATACTTCACAGGGTACATAGACATCGGGCAAAAAGTGCATTTCTATCCTGATAATTCCATCGCCTCGGCAAGCTTCGCATCTGCCACCTTTGACGTTAAAACTAAATCTTCCTTTCATGTACCCTCTGGCCTTGGCCTCATTTGTCATGGCAAAAACTTCCCTTATATCATCAAACACTCCTGTGTAGGTAGCAGGGTTTGATCTTGGTGTTCTACCAATAGGTGACTGATTGATATCTATTACCTTATCTAAATGCTCTATTCCCAGTATTTCATCATGATCCCCAGCTACAACCCTGGCACGGTTTAACTCCCTGGCCAAAGTTTTATACAGTATCTCATTGACCAAGGTACTCTTACCCGACCCTGATACTCCTGTTACACAGGTAATCATGCCTAAGGGTATCTTTACGTCAATATTTTTTAGATTATTCTCCCTTGCACCTTTTATTTCCAGGTATTTACCATTGGAGTTCCGACGCTTTTGGGGAATCTCTATTCGCTTCTTTCCCGTCAAATACTGCCCGGTAATGGATTTTTCATTATTCATTATTTCTTCAGGTGTACCTACAGCTACTATTTCTCCTCCATGCCTTCCCGCTCCTGGCCCTATATCCACTATATAATCTGATTCCAGCATCGTATCTTCATCATGCTCTACCACTATAAGGGTGTTTCCTAGATCTCTTAAGCTTTTAAGGGTTTTTATAAGCTTGTTATTATCCCGTTGATGAAGTCCTATACTAGGCTCGTCAAGGATATACAAAACCCCTACCAGGCTGGATCCAATCTGAGTGGCCAGTCGGATCCTCTGAGCTTCTCCGCCAGAAAGGCTGCTAGCAGATCGGGATAGGGTTAAATAATCCAGTCCCACATCCACAAGAAAACCAAGCCTGGATCCAATCTCTTTTAAAATTTGGCGCCCTATCATCTCTTGTGTAGGTGTTAGATCTAGATTATCCAGAAAACTCCTAATGTCCTTAATGGACATGCAGGTCAGTTCATAGATGTTTTTATCTCCTACTCTTACTGCCAATACCTCGGGTTTTAATCTAGCACCCTTACATGCATTACATGTCCTCTCACTCATTAATCTTTCTATATAATCCTTGCTATAATCGGAACGGGTTTCCATATATCTTCTATACAAGATATTAACTATACCTTCAAAGGAACGTACAAAAGTTTCAGATCTACCATTGGCCTTATAGTTTATGGTAATTTTCTCTCCTTTGGTACCATAAAGAATAATGTCTATTATATCTTTACTTAGGTTTTTGACAGGAGTATTTAAATCAAAGTTGTAATGACGGCTTAGGGCAGTAAAGTATGCCAATGCAATACTTTCTTCCTTCAGTGTACTCCAGCCTGGTGCCACAATAGCTCCTTCCATAAGTGATAACTCTTTATTTGGAATTACCAGATCGGGGTCAATTTCCATCTTAGACCCTAACCCACTACAGGTTTCACAGGCGCCATAGGGATTGTTAAAGGAAAATAGTCTGGGACTTAACTCTTCGATGCTTATATTACATTCAGGACAAGCATAGTTTGCACTGAAGAGTATTTCTTCTCCACCAACAACATCCACAACAGCCAGCCCACCACTTAACTCTAAAACAGTTTCCAAAGAATCGGCCAGCCTCTGTTCAATTCCCTCTTTTACAATAAGACGATCTACTACCACCTCGATAGTATGTTTCTTATTCTTTTCCAGCTTAATCTCCTGGGAAAGTTCCATAACTTCACCGTCTATACGGACCCGGACATATCCCTCTTTTCGTATCCTATCCAAAAGCTTAACATGCTCTCCCTTTCTTCCCCTAACAACAGGAGCTAACACTTGTATACGGCTTCTATGCTCTAGAGACATAACACTGTCAACCATCTGCTCTACAGTCTGCTGCTCTATAACCCTGCCGCATTTTGGACAATGAGGGGTACCGATTCTAGCATATAAAAGCCTTAAATAGTCATAAATCTCAGTTACTGTACCTACAGTAGACCTGGGATTATGGCTAGTGGTTTTCTGATCTATAGATATAGCTGGAGACAATCCTTCTATATAGTCCACATCCGGCTTGTCCATCTGCCCCAAAAACTGCCTTGCGTAGGCAGAAAGGGATTCCACATATCTCCTTTGACCCTCGGCATATAGGGTATCAAAAGCCAAAGAAGATTTTCCTGAACCACTGATCCCAGTAAATACAACCAGTTTATTCCTTGGAATTTCCAAATCTATATTTTTAAGATTGTTTACCCTGGCTCCTTTTACCAATATACTTGCTGTTTCCATCTTTCGTCTCCTTTTCAATTATGTCAATGTATACTTTTTTCTAACTCTTCCTTCAATTTAAATATCTCATCCCTCAATTTTGCTGCTTTTTCAAACTCTAATGCCGCAGCTGCATTTTTCATTTCTTTTTCTAAGTCTTCTATGAGTTGCTTTAATCCTTCCTGAGTTTTAGGTTTAGGCACCTGGTACTCTGAAGTCTCCTCTGCTGCACGGGTAGCCTCTATTAGGTCATGTACATCCTTAACAATGGTAGTGGGTACAATTCCATGCTTTTTATTATATTCCATTTGTATTGCTCTTCTTCTATTGGTCTCATCAATAGCCCTTCTCATTGACCCAGTAATGGTGTCGGCATACATAATTACCTTACCCTGAGCATTTCTTGCTGCACGCCCTATGGTTTGAATGAGGGAGGTTTCTGATCTCAAAAAGCCTTCCTTATCTGCATCCAAAATGGCTACCAAAGAGACCTCAGGTAAGTCCAAACCTTCCCTTAAAAGATTTATACCAACTAGTACATCAAATTCTCCCAGGCGTAAATCTCGAATAATCTCAACTCTTTCAAGAGTATCAATATCTGAATGAAGATATCGTACCCGAATATCCATCTCCTTTAAAAAGCTTGTTAAAGTTTCTGCCATCTTCTTGGTTAAAGTAGTTATAAGTACCCTTTCATTTCTTTCAACCCTCTTTCGTATTTGACCTATTAAATGATCAATTTGACCTTCTACAGGGCGAACCTCTATCTCAGGGTCTACCAGTCCTGTGGGTCTGATAATCTGCTCAACTATTCGAGATGACAGACTTAGCTCGTATTCAGCAGGAGTAGCGCTTACGCATATAATTTGATTAATACGCTCCTCAAACTCCTCGAACTTTAAAGGCCGGTTATCATAGGCTGCTGGCAGCCTAAAACCGTACTCCACTAAACTATCCTTTCGTGACTTGTCCCCAGCATACATAGCCCTAATCTGTGGCAGGGTTACATGGGATTCATCTATAAACAGCAAATAGTCTTCGGGAAAATAGTCCAGTAAAGTAAAAGGAGGTTCACCAGGCTGTCTGTTGTCCATGTAACGGGAGTAGTTTTCTATCCCACTACAATAACCTATTTCCCGCATCATTTCAATATCATAGTTTGTCCTCTGTAGTAGCCGCTGTGCTTCTAATAGCTTATCCTGTTCTCTCAGCTCCTGAACCCTCTTTTCCAGGTCCACTTCTATCATGGCAATGGCTCTCTCCAGGCTTTCTCTGGAAGCTGCATAGTGAGAGGCTGGGAAAATAGCTACATGATTTCGAAGCCCTAGTATTTCCCCTGTAAGCACATCAATCTCAGATATTCTATCAATCTCATCACCAAAAAATTCTACCCTTACTGCACGCTCTGTTGAAGAGGCAGGAAAGATCTCCAATACATCGCCCCGAACTCTAAAAGTTCCCCGAATAAAGTTGATATCGTTTCTCTCATATTGAATATCAACCAATTTTCTTATTACTTCATTACGGTCCCTATTCATACCTACCCGTAAGGACAAAGTAAGCTCCTTATACTCCACAGGATTTCCCAATCCGTAGATACAGGAAACACTGGCCACCACTATTACATCCCGTCGCTCAATGAGGGCAGAGGTGGCTGAGTGACGCAGCTTATCAATCTCATCATTGATAGATGCGTCTTTTTCTATATAAGTATCAGTTACTGGCATATATGCCTCTGGTTGATAATAGTCATAGTAGCTTACAAAATATTCCACAGCATTGTCTGGGAAAATCTCTCTAAACTCATTGTATAGCTGCGCTGCCAGTGTTTTATTATGCGCTATCACTAGCGTAGGCCGCTGCACTCTCTCTATGATGTTGGCCATGGTAAATGTCTTACCAGAACCAGTTACACCAAGGAGGGTCTGATACTTTTCCCCGTTATTTAATCCTTCCACCAGTGAGGAGATAGCTTTTGGCTGATCGCCCCGGGGTTTCATGGAGGACTTTATCTTAAACCTCATATATTTCACACTCCTCTAAAACTACATTATACCATACTATATGCAATTTTAGAACGTCTGTTCGAAAAAAAGAAAAACTTCAGACAAACTTTTGTTTGAATGAAGTTATCAAATTTATTATTTGCTTATATATTTACCCCATATTCTTGATAACAAACCAGTATGTTGATCAAAGAGATAGAATTTCCCTGTGGTCCGAGGGACTAATATAATTCCCAGATCACTTATACCATCTCCATAGTCCTTATACTCTAGTTCCACGGTTTCATTATCATTCCTTAATACATCCATCCATATAAGGGAGGGGAAACTTTCTAAAATCTCTCCAAGCATTGCCTCGCTGTTTACCTGTTTGCCATTGACAGTTAGAATTATATCTCCTCGTTTTATACCCATCCTCTCGCCTATGCTCTCTGGTAGGGCCTCTAAAACTCTAATACCTCTCCAGGGCGCAGCAAAAGCAGGCTCTCCTCTGCGCTGCCCTCTTCTATTTAGTATAAATAATAGTTCATGTAGAAAAAGAGTTGCTAAGGCTGCTATATATGCCATCCATCGAACTCTATAGGAGATCATAGCCAAGATGAGTATAACAAGCCCATATGAGGCTATCCAAAAGCTAGATTCTCTAGCTCTTTTAAGGGGGATTTGTGTAATAGCCTCATCTTCATAGATCAATACTGCTACTATGGGAAAAGTAATCTGCCCTGTGGTCAAAAGAGTAACTAAGGGAACAGGCCACATTTTGCTCATTATATAAGCACCCGCTGGAGTAAACCTGCTATGCTCTATATAAACAGGGATAATATCTCTGGTACCATCTATCAGTATAAGAATACTTTCAACTAAATGAAGTATGCCCACTACAACAATTAAAGACGGAACATTTACCTTAGACCAACCAAATATTAATGAAACTAAAGAGATAATACCAACGGAATAGGATAAGCAGAGATAACGTTGATTAAAGAGAGACAAAAATAAGGATAGAGACCATATGCTTAGCATTACCTGATAATCTATAGCAATACGAAATATTAAAATAATGGAACTGGCCACTAAGCCCCCCAATAAACCATAAAGTATAACATAATAAAGCTTAGTGGTCACTGGATTGCGAATAATGCCCAACCAGGATTCTTCCAGTTGGGCATTTCTTTGTATTTCAAAATAAACCACCAGAACAATTGCTATATAGAAAAAACTAGTAATGGCTTGTGAATATGCAGTAAAAAGTAGTTTGATAAACTGCATTTATCCGGCCTCCTAACTCTGCAATAGGTAAGGCTATTAAGGCGTTTCCTCCAATTCCTTTTTTATCACTTCTATTCCTTTTAACAGTGGCGCATCCAGTTCCTTTGGTAAGCTTTCCCTGGGATTCTCCTTCAAAAACTCAATAGCTTCTTCGGTCATCTCCACTTTTATATCTGGTTCTATACCCTTTTTATTAATATCTCTTCCTTTGGGAGTGAAATATTTATAAGTAGTAAGTTTCAATGCTCCACCATCTTCATAAGGTTTCATGGTCTGTACTACCCCTTTTCCAAAGGTAGTTGTACCTATAACTGTGCCCATGCCATAATCCTGAATTGCACCCGTTAATACCTCTGAAGCACTGGCACTATACTCATTGACTAGTATAACCAAGGGTATTCCTAGTGCATCGGCATCTGACTTATACTCGGTTCGCTGTCCGCTTCGACTTTCACTGTAAACCACTAAGCCTTCTGGCAGTAAAACATCTGCTATCTCCCTACATACTTCCAGAAGTCCTCCTCCATTACCTCGAAGATCCAGGATAAGCCCTTTCATACCTTGATCCTGTAATTCCTCTATAGCATTTTTGAAGTTTTTAGCTGCAGGCCCATCAAAGCTGTACAACCATATATATCCTATATCATTATCCAGCATTTCATATTCCATATCAGGAATTTCCACAATATCCCTACGTACCTCTACTTCCTTTGTCTCACCATCTCTAATGATGGTAAGCTTGACGGTGCTTCCCGGCTCACCGGACTTCATCATGGCCACAGCCTGTTCATAGACACTCCAGTCCACATCTTGCCCGTCTACCTTTATAATCTTATCACCTGTTAATAAGCCCGCCTCCATGGCTGGACTGTTTTTAAACACCTGGAATATCATTATCTGGTTATCTTCGGATTTCTCGATGGAAACACCTATACCCTGATAGGTTCCAGAAGTAGCGACGTTAAAATCCTCCAGTTCCTCTTCAGTCAAATAATAGGAATAAGGATCTTCTAAAGATGATACCATACCTTTTAATGCGCCTTCAAAGAGCTTTTCCCTATCGATTTCTTCAATATAATTTTTTTCTATATCTCTTCTAACATTGTCAAGTTTCCTGTAGAAATTGTTTAATAGCTGGTAGTCCTGTTTGGAAATTATTATTCTGTCACCGCTTTTAATATCTATATATGTGCCAACCTGTACTGTTAGAAAAGCTGTTAAAAAAGCTGTTACAAGTATAAGGGCAACTGCTCCCAGAGCAGCTGATTTTTTGCTTATCATGTATTAAATCCTCCTAACGTGGGTCTAGTTCATTTTTAAAATCATATTCTATTATAGCACTTATTATTCAAGGGTACAAACCAAAATGGTTTTAAATAAGTCTATCAAATCAAAAATCATTATATTTAAGGCCTTTCAGCATTCAAGCCGAAAGGCCAAGCAATTTAATATGAAGGTTACTGCTAAACTTGTTCCAGGTAAAAGAGTTTTGCTTGGAAATCTCCCCACATCCAATCAAAGTTAAGGCCTCCGTTCATCAATACTCCGCCATTAAGTGCTTTACCACCCTGTTGATCATCCGATTCATCCTCCTTGGTCAAGTCCAGTTCTTTTACAACATACAATGCATCTTCATTAAGTCCTCTGAGCCTAATCTGACGGCTCAGTTGATAAGGGAAGCTAACAGGATTTTTTACCTGCACATAAAATACCAGGCTCTTTCGTCTGTCTGGACTGCACACCTGGAAGCAGTCATGGGTTCCATTTTGCCAATAGGATGCCAGTCGATAATAATCACCTTCACGTACTAAATCATTTAGCTTGTGATAATAGGCGGTCTGGATCTTAATCTGCTCCTTTTCCTCCTCAGTGAGTTTTGTAACATCTAATTCATAACCAAAGGTTCCAGCAAGTGCCACAACGCCTCTGGTATCAAAGGGTGTAGTCCTGCCTGTCACATGATTCGGACATACGCTAACATGAGCACCTATGGCAGACAGAGGATACACCAAGGCAGTACCCTCCTGGATGATCAACCTATCTATGGCATCTGTATTATCAGAACACCATATCTGTGGACTGAAATACAGCATGCCAGGATCAAATCGTCCTCCACCGCTGCTGCAGTTCTCTAAAAGCAGATCTGGGAATTCATCTAATAAACGCTGCTGCATTTCATAAAGACCTAATATAAAGCGATGATACAGCTCACCCTGCCTATCCGGTGGCAGTGCAGCGCTTCCTAAATCGCTTAGGGGCCTGTTCATATCCCATTTTACATAACTGATATTTGCACTGCTAAGTACTTTGCATATCATATCCATAATATGATCTCTGACTTCTTTCCTGCTAATGTCCAGCACATACTGGTTACGGTGTCTACTGGGTTTCCTGCCAGGAATTGCAATAGCCCAGTCTGGATGTGCCCTATATAAGTCGGAATCGGGACTTATCATCTCAGGTTCCATCCAAATACCCAGTTTCATTCCCAACTTATTAACTTCATCGGCCAGGTACTTTAGCCCACCCTTTAACTTCTCTTCATTAACATACCAATCACCCAAAGCTCTATTATCATCATAACGATTGCCAAACCATCCATCATCAACAACCAGCATCTCTATTCCCAGCTTTGCGCTTTCTCTGGCAATGTCCAAAAGTTTTTTCTCGTCATAATCAAAGTAGGCAGCTTCCCAGCTATTAATCAAAATAGGTCGCTTTTTATCGCGATAGGGACTTCTAATTATGTGCTTTTTGTATAGTTTATGGAAGGAGTGAGTCATGGCATCCAATCCTTGAGAAGAATAAGTCATAATCATTTCTGGCGCTTGGAAAGCCTCTCCGGGTTCTAATTTCCAGCAAAAATCTTCAGGATGAATTCCTACAACCACACGTACACTGTCCATCTGATCAAGCTCTGCCTGAATGAGGAAGTTTCCAGAATATACAAAATTAAAGCCATAGACCTCTCCCATTGTTTGATTCGCACCTTGGGCAAGAAGTGCCATAAAGGGATGTTCTTGATGGCAGTTACCTCCCCTTGTTGTGCTCACACTATACTTTCCATGCCCTAGCTTTTTGCGTTCTAAATAACGCTCTCTAAACCAGGAACCATGCATAGACAATATTTCAAAATCCTTATTTTCCATGTCCAGACAGCCGCTCATTACCTTTTCCAAATAAATTGCTTCAGAATTCTCATTAGTTATCCGAACACTTCTAGCAATTGCATCGGTATCTGCAAATACGCTGTAATATAGCTCAGCCTTTAAATTTAGGACCTTGTCCACACAGGTAATGATAAGGGTGGTAACATCAGATTTTCCTTCCTGTCCAAAAGTAGCAGGCAATCCCTCCAAAGGTGGTTTGCCTTCTATAATACGATGGCTGTGATAGGTTAAAAGGACAGCATTGTGCCCCTGCTTGGTTCTCACCCGGATACTGCTTTCTCTATAGTCACCTACTCCATGGGAGGAATATTCTGTTGGAAAACGGTTAAGGAATAAAACCCTGTACTTAGCTTCTTCATCCCATAAAGAAGGATCATCCTCATCCACTCGTAGCAGCTCCCATGCTCCCTCTATTCCATTTAACTTCTTTCCGTAATAGATGTGCCCAAAAAAACCAAGTTTTCCTACTATGCCAATTAAATATGTAGTATTGGGAGTATCTAATTTAAAAATTCTTTCTTTTTCATAAAATGTAATTCCCATAATATCCCTCCTGGCCTTTCTCTTTTATTAATCTATTTAAATGAATAATAGATTACTTGAAAACAGAGAGGTTAGCTATGTTTAATGATATGTTATTTAAGATTTAGAAGAAAAAAGAATTACAGAATTTTTATATACCCGATCTGATTTGTCAATATATTAACCTAATTTCCTTTTGTAAATGGGAATAATTCTTATTTATTATATATTATAATGTTTTTTTACCTAATTTGCAATAAAATTCTAAGAGTATGTTAATTCTATAACAATGCATTTTATGATCAACATAATTCAGTGTTGAAAATAGTATCCTATCAGTATGAATTGGAATAAAGAATGCTCTTTTCTGGCTCTAACCATATTTAATTCTAACCAGAAAAGAGCATTTTGTTCTTGATTTATTTTACAATTATCTACCTAGATAGGGTAAGGGATCTGTTGATTGTCCATTTATTCGAACTTCAAAATGAAGATGTGGTGCTTGCGATCTTCCTGTATCCCCTACTACTAAAACAGGTTGTCCTCTTGACACCTTCTGACCGACAGATACTAACCTGGCAGATCCATGAGCATAGGTTGTGGTTATTCCTCCCCCATGATCAATGCGTACATAATGTCCATAAGAATTGCTATATGTGGATATAGTTACAACTCCATCTGCAGCTGCAACAGCATTTCTGCCATTAATTTCTGTTCTTTTTCCACCTTCGATATTGGCCCCTAAATCAATACCGTGATGAAAAGAAATCACTCCAGTAAATGGGTCAACTCGTCTACCATAATATGATGTAACACGGTAAAAGCCTGGTACTGGCCAAGTTAAGGTACTACCGCTATGCTGGCTGTTACCTTCTTGTTTATTATCCTGCTTGTCATTACTTCCCCTGTTTTGATCCTTTTTACCTGAACTCTGGCTGCTATCTCCTTTACTCTGTTCATTACTGGATTCCTTCTTCTCTTCTTCATTTTTCTGTTGTTGTTCTTCCTGTTTTTGTCCTTGCTCTTCCTCTTTTTTCTGCTGTTCTTCTTTTTTGCGCTTCTCTTCCTCTAAACGCTTTTGCTCTTCTTCTTTGCGCTTCTGTTCTTCTTCTTTACGCCTTTGCTCTTCCTGTTTTCTCTTCAGTTCCTGCTCATGCAATAGCCTCTGGATGGTTTTTTCAATATCCTTTGATGTCTGTTCTAAAGCTTCCAGATCCTTAATGTATTGCAGTTCTTGCCCCTTAAGCTGGTCCATTAACAGGAGTCGTTCTTGCTTTTTACTTTCAATATCTTTCTTTTGTTTAAGGATTTGAGCTTGTGTTTCACGGATAGTTTCTTCCTGAGCTTTTAATCCCTTTTCCTTTTCCTTTATAGCATTTTGCAGTTCCAGCATCTTATCAAGGACTTGATTGTCATATGTAATCATAAACTTGACCATTTGCAAACGGTCCAAGAATTCATTTAAATTTTTGGCGGTTAATAAAAGCTCCAGATACGATACGTCTTCCATTGTATACATGGCACACAAACGTTCTGCCATCATTTCCTTAAATTGACGTGCTTCATCTTCTGCTCTTTCTAATTCCACTCTCGTATCTTCCAGCAAAAACAAGGTATCTTCAAGTTTTTTTTCGATCTTTAACAGTTCATCCTCTTTTTCCTTTATGTCATTTTCTATAGCTTGAAGTTGCTGAATTACTGCGGCTTGATCACCCTTAACCTGATCCAATAACTCTCTGGTATTATTAATATCTTGTTTTACAGCTTCTGCCTCTTTCCTATGCTGATCTATTTCATCAGCATATACCAAAGTTGTCGGAGACAATAAAAATGCCAATGCACAAATCAAAACCATTAAACGCCTCACAGTAACACCCCTTATATTCATTTGTAATGTAAATGGTTATGCCTTTAGATGCTTTCTAGTTGAGATAATGCTGGCAATTATTCCAACACCGCATCCTACCAGCAAAAATGTCAGACTTATATCATATATCATTTTCTCTGTGGGTAAGAGCTGAAATAGGTTGAAAAAGGCATAGTTTCCTGCCATCTGTCCAGCTCTGCTTAGCAGAAGGTTATATCCACCTATAACCAGTGCACCAGCAAAAAAGGCTGCAAAAATTCCCAAGGTAAAACCTTCTATAATATAAGGCCAGCGGATATAACTATCCGTAGCTCCAATATACTTCATTATTCTTATTTCCCTGCGTCTGGAATAAACATTGATTTTTATGGTGTTGTTTATAATTATCATAGCTATAATTATAAGCATCAGCATTAACAAAAGGCCTACCAGTCTAGTAGTTTGTACAATTCTACTAATAGAATCTACTACTTCCTGGCTATAGTTAACCTTGTCTACTTCCGGTATGTCATTAAGTATAGAAATAATGCCATCTACATACTCTGGTTTCTCTATTCTAAGTATAAGCTTGTCTGGCAAAGGATTATTATTGCCCTCATAACCTTCGAGGAGATCTCCCTTCTCACCTAACTCCTTCTTCCACTGGGCCAAACCTTCCTCTTTGGAAATAAATTCTATTTCATAAATTCCATCATTCTTTTCTATCTGCTCCACAACTGCTCTGGCTTGATTGCTGCCAATATCTTTATCCAAAAAGACAGAAATCTCAACTTTTGATTCCAGCCCTCCAGCAATATGCTCAAGGTTAAAGGCCAGGATTAGTACTACGCCTAATATAAACAAGGCTGACATTATAGCAACAATAGAGGCCAGGGACATAACTCTGTTACGAAAAATATTGCGTAATGCCTCTTTAAAAAAGTTTTTATATGTTCGAAGCTTCATTAGCGTAGCCACCCTTCTCCTCGTCTCTAACCACTATTCCTTTTTTAAAGGTTATAACTCTCTTCTTCATAGCATCAACTATTTCACTGGCATGAGTAGCCATAATAACTGTAGTCCCTCTATGGTTAATCATATTAATAAGCCTCATTATATCCATTGCTGTGTCAGGATCAAGATTCCCTGTAGGTTCATCAGCTATTAGAATAGATGGATTATTGACTATGGCTCTGGCTAAAGTTGCCCTTTGCTGCTCTCCCCCGGACAATTGGTGGGGGTAGGATTCAGCTTTAGATGCTAAGCCCACCATCGATAAGACGCTGGGGACCTGCCTTCTTATATCCCTTTCCCTTGCTTCTACAATTTCCATAGCAAAGGCCACATTTTCATATACGGTTTTATCAGGCAATAGCCTAAAATCTTGAAAGACTACTCCTAAATTCCTTCGATAATAAGGTATCTCTTTCTTTTTCAGCTTGGTTATATCCCTGCCATTTACTATAATCTCTCCCTGTGTAGGCAGGATCTCTCTCAAAATTAACTTGACTGCAGTAGTTTTCCCGGCTCCACTAGCACCCACTAGAAAAACAAACTCGCCGCTATTAATAGTAAAATTTACATTAGATAACGCTTTTGTACCGTTTTCATATACCTTTGAGACATTCTTAAACTGTATCAATTCTAACACTCCCGACTTTGTCTTTCTAGCATCATCATAATTTTGAATGTTACTGCATCATGGAAATTTCTTAAATCTAGTCCCAATGCCTTTTGTATCTTATCCAGCCTGTAAACTAAAGTGTTCCTATGAATATATAACTGCCGAGAAGTTTCGCTTAAGTTCAGATTGTTCTCAAAAAACTTTTCAATGGTTATAATCATTTCATCATTTAAAAGTCTGTCAAATTCACCATTGAATATATGTTTATAATATCTTTCACTTATATTCATAGGCACTTCGCTTAGAAATCGTTCTAATAGCAAGGACTCATAAAAAAATATTCTATTATTAGGCTCATAGGTTCTTCCTATGTCCATAGCTTTGATTGCCTCTTTGTAGGACTTTCGTATATCATAAATACTATTCTTGACCTGGCCAATTCCTATATATGATTTTACCGATGTCTCACTTAAAATGGTATCTTCTATTGCAGCGCCTAACTGTATTAACTCTTCCTCTTCCATTTCATCCATTACAGTTTTAACTAAACCCACAGTTTGGCTATCTATAAGAACCAGGAAATCACCCATATTTTTAGGGAACACATTTAGCATAACCCTATAGATTTCAGCAGCCTCCATTCCTTCGGTCATTATTACAAAAACGCACCTTGGAGTTACAGGATCAATATTATGTGCTCTTACAGCTTCCTGAAATTCCAGATCCGATATCTGCCCCAACATTGCAGCACATATAATATCCTCTCTATCCATCCGCTGTGTAGTAGATTTAAGATAGAGTTCTATAAGGGAAATAACCAATATACAATAGTTTCTAATAACTCTACCGGTTCCTGCCATTGATAGGTAGTACGCGTGATTAAAATTTACATTAAATTTTATATAGGTTCGTCCAGAAAATATAAATCTATTTTTCTTCTCTGCCGCAACCCGTGTTTTTATAAAATTCTCTCTATTCCCGATTCGTGATTTATCACTACTGGCCACAATAATTCCATCAAAATTTACAACATCTGTTTCGACTTGGATAGTTTTGGCTATTTTATCTAAAATCTTTTGCATGCGCTTCTCAATTTGCATTTCTTCACCCATTTCTACTTTTCCAGCCGCCTTTTTCCATCCTCAGGTATTTAGCTTATATGTACTAGTATACATAATTTTCTCTTTATAATAAAGTGGGAAATTTGTCCTATAAAGAAAGCAGAAATACTATACTAAGATAATATTTCTGCTCTTATTTTTAAAATCCTTCTTTTTTATTTAAAAACTGACATCCCTTAAGAAAAATTGTCCCTTATCTTTCCAAGAGAGTCTCTTCTGTTTCCTTATCAAAGAAGTGTAATCTGTTGGTATCTAAAGCGATCTTGATAGTATCGCCTGCTCTAGCAGTAGATCTGGGATCAACTCTAGCAGTGATGTTGGTACCTGCAACATTCAGGTACAGGTAGGTTTCAGAACCCATCAATTCAACAACATCAACATATGCCTTAATTGTGCTGTCTGCTGCACTTTGCAGGAAGATTTCCTCGTCATGTAGATCCTCAGGTCTGATACCCATGATTACTTCTTTACCGATATAGGAAGGATCCTTAAGTTTCTTAACCTTTCCTTCAGGAATTCTGATCTTGTTTTCTCCGAATACTGCGTATACGGAGTCGCCTTCCTTGGTCAGAGTTACATCGATAAAGTTCATTTGTGGGCTTCCAATAAATCCAGCAACAAAGAGATTTACAGGATAATCATATAGATTCTGAGGAGAATCTACCTGTTGGATAAATCCATCTTTCATAACAACGATTCTGGTACCCATGGTCATAGCCTCAGTCTGGTCATGGGTTACGTAGATAAAGGTTGTTTGCAATCTATTATGAAGCTTGGTGATCTCAGTTCTCATCTGAACCCTTAGCTTGGCGTCCAAGTTAGATAGAGGTTCGTCCATTAGGAAAACTTTAGGCTCACGGACAATAGCACGACCTAGAGCAACCCTTTGTCTTTGTCCTCCTGACAGAGCTTTTGGTTTCCTGTTGAGTAGGTGTTCGATATCCAAAATTCTGGCTGCTTCTTTAACACGACGGTCAATTTCAGCCTTGGGGGTTTTTCTCAGTTTCAACCCGAAAGCCATGTTGTCATAAACGGTCATGTGTGGATAAAGAGCGTAGTTTTGGAAAACCATCGCAATATCTCTATCCTTAGGGGCAACGTCATTCATTAGTTTATCTCCAATAAAAAGCTCCCCTTCAGTAATCTCTTCTAGTCCGGCAACCATTCTTAGTGTAGTAGATTTTCCACATCCAGAAGGTCCTACTAGAACGATAAATTCTTTATCGGCAATATCAAGGTTAAAATCACTAACAGCTGTGACTCCTCCTGGATATACCTTATAAACATTCTTTAAAGTTACACTTGCCATTAATATCCCTCCATTTTTTTATTTGGCACCACAAGATGCAATTCAAGGGCTTTTAGTATATTACAATTATATCCTTATAGGGACAATCTGACTATAGCTATTATTAACAAAAAACATAGCTATTTTTTTAAAACAATTGCATAAAGAAATTTGGAAAATTTGCATATTGTGGAATAAGTGTATAATATATGTAATACTTTTTATTGTTAAATTCTTTTTTATTATATATGAATAACCCGTCGAAAACAACTGATAAATCGACGGGTTATATAATGGTTATTCCTGATATTTAATTGCTTCAGTGGGACAGCTTTCTACTGCCTCTTCCACATCATCGGTAAGCTCCTCCGGAATCTCCTGATCTATGGCTTGGGCCTTATCATCGTCATTCCAGGAGAAGACTTCATCGCAGATGCTTATGCATAGTCCGCAACTTATACATAAATCCTGATCAACGTATACCTTCAAGACCATTCCTCCTACATTTGATTATTCAATTTATTATACCACTATCCTGCTCATCAAAACAAAAAATATACTTAATCTGCGATTTTATATTTCTCAAATTTTCCATAGGCCGCCGAGTCCAAGTCTGCAAAGACAAAAATACCATCTTCCCTGTATTCTTCCTCTAAGACCTGCCCCTGATCATGGATTTGTGACAGCACTTGTCCTTCTGTATAAGGAATTAATAGTTGGATTTTTCGTCTTTTTATTGGTAAATTCTCTGCTATTTCTTCGATCAGCTTATCCAAATTAGTCTTTTTAACTGCTGAAATATATACTGCTGGCTTTTTTATAGGTAATATGGGTTGCTGGTTATCTAATAGGTCTATTTTATTGTAGACTGTTATAATTGACTGATTACAGCCCAATGACTCTAACAATTCTTCTACTACATCTATCTGCTCAATGATATTTGGGGATGCGCAATCCACTACATGAAGCAATAAATCGGCGTAGGTTGCTTCTTCCAGAGTAGATTTAAAGGCTTCAACCAAATCATGGGGCAGCTTGTTAATAAATCCTACAGTATCTACTAAAAGTGCCTCCTGTCCATTAGGAAGATCAATAATCCTTGAAACGGGATCAAGAGTAGCAAACAGCTTGTCTTCAACCAACACATTGCTACCGCTTAAAGCATTCATTAAGCTGCTTTTACCTGCATTGGTATAACCCACCAGTGCCACCACTGGCATCCGGTTTTTTTGCCTTCTTTCCCTCAAAGCCTGGCGTCTGTCTTTTACTTTTTCCAAGT
This sequence comes from Clostridiales bacterium, assembly GCA_012735575.1. Classification (GTDB taxonomy): domain Bacteria; phylum Bacillota; class Clostridia; order Caldicoprobacterales; family UBA3941; genus JAAYGY01. The sequence continues at coordinate 28,066 of JAAYGY010000068.1, read as the reverse complement.
CTCTTTCTATCTCTCTGATACGTCTGTATATATGCCTGCGATCGGTTTCCAGTTTCTTCTCTCCAGGACCTCTGGTACCTATTCCACCACCCAATCTGGAAAGGACTATACCCATTCCTGTTAGCCGGGGCAGCCTGTATTTTAGTTGAGCTAACTCCACCTGCAGCTTACCTTCCTTTGATATGGCTCTGCCTGCAAAAATATCAAGAATAAGTGCAGTTCTGTCAATAATTCTCAGTCCGATAATGTTTTCCAGATTGCGAATTTGTGATGCGGTTAATTCATCGTCAAATATAACTAAATTTGCATTATTGGCTCTACACAGCAAGGCCAATTCTTCAGCCTTCCCTTTCCCAATATAAGTAGAAGGATCGGGAACTTTTCTACTTTGGATCATCTTATCCACAACTATAGCGCCTGCTGTAGTTGCCAACTGCGCCAGTTCATTTATGGAAACAGCACCTTGGCCATCGGTATCTACGCCTACCAGTATTGCTCTTTCCTGTTCTTCTTCTATAACTTCAACTATTTTTTCATGCCTTATTTCCTTGTCCCTAATATATATTTGGTCCATCAATATACTGCTGCAAAACTCGTCCAATGATAGGGGGCCTTCAATTGATATTTCCTCATGGCTTTCAGGAGGATTGATAAAAGCTGCATATCCATGATTGTATCTCCCATCCTTCACTCCAATTGCAGCCATTGAATCCATTCTCATATTTACTAAAGAATTCAAATCCACTCTAGAAAGCCAGCCGCTGGCTCCTGGATGAGTATGAATACATCTTATACCATTGAGCCTTGTTTCACTTCTACGTACACTCATATATGGCAGGGAGACCTGGCTGGCATTTCCCACTGAAACGTCTAGTATATCGCCTCTGCGATCGATATATATAGAAATTTCCCTATTAATATTGGTTGTTATCCTGCAAAGGATCTCTACCAGTTCAGGAGTACAGAAAACATCCTTAGGAATTTCCATCTCATAAATAGATTCCAATTCTTCAATGACCGCCTTGGATAATCCATCAGTATTTCCTTGTATCATGCTGCACCTCCTTCTAGCATAGTTTCTAGTATATAATAATTAGATTATTACCTTTAAATGCTCTTTTTATCATTATACTACAATATATAGCTATCTCAAAATATCATTTATCCTCTTTAACATATTTTTTAAATACAATAATTGGATTCTTTTTTTGTCTATATATTACTGGAATTCTATATGATAAAAATGTTGTTATCTGATGAGATTCCTATAATAATTTGAGCAAATTAGAAAGAGGCCCCATTTCAGGCCTCTTGAATATATGGACTATTAATTAAAAAAGTTTCTTTGATTCTAAGTACTCTTGAACCTTCATCAACGCTTCTCCAAATCTTTGGAAGTGAACGACTTCACGTTCTCTTAGAAATTTTAATGGATCTATAACATCTGGATCATCTGCTACCTGAATAAGATATTCATAAGTTGATCGGGCTTTTTGTTCGGCTGCTAAATTCTCATATAGATCCGTTACAGGATCACCCTTTGATTGAATGTACGCAGCTGTAAAGGGATTCCCTGCAGCTGACTGAGGGTATACTCCATGCCCATGATCAACAAAATAATCTGCTGCACCAGCCGCCTTTATCTCTTCTGGACTAGAACCTTTCATTAACTGATAGACCATGGTACCTACTATTTCAAAATGGGCTAGCTCTTCCGTGCCAATATCTGTCAATAATGCCTTGGCTTCAGGTATGGGCATTGTATAGCGCTGAGAAAGATACCTAAGCGATGCCGCCAACTCACCATCAGGACCACCATACTGGGTAATTATCAGCTTTGCCATTTTGGGATTGGGGTTCTTAATCCTTACCGGATACTCTAGTTTTTTTTCATATATCCACATGTGATTATTCCTCCCTTTAATCAAATTCCCATGGCCAGGGACTATTTATCCAAGCCCAGGGATAATCACTAACAGCGGTTCCAAAATTACTTAAGGGACCGTAGCGTCTTTGATATTCATCCTTTAAGGCCATTAACTGCTTGGTATAGGAATTATAATCATTCAATGCTTTTTGATCATCGGGATGTGTATCTAAATATAAATTCAACTCCACGGTCATAAATTCTATAGCACGAATTTCATCCAAAAGTTTAGTCCTATCATTATTTCTCATGAATCTCATCCTCCTTTATATGCCCTTCCTGTTGTGATAAGGATAAGGACTATATAGTTCAGGAAACATTGTCCCTTTGTCCAATGCTTCTTTTGGGGGATAACTTCTTGTATACCTTTGATAGATAAAATAGGCTCGTGCCAGCTTTGAATTGGGCGGAAATGGAGGTATATATGAAGTTATAGGATAATTTTTATCCCAGGGGATTATAGGTTGATTATATGGATATCCGTCAATCATGTTCTACTCCCTCCATATAAATGTATTTTGTTTACATACTATGCAACCAGACAGCAAGGTGAGCATGACCAATCTATCATCCTGTTAATCATTTAACTAAAAAAGAAAAAACCGAATATGCAAATATAAAAATGCATATTCGGTGTTTATACTGTTCACATAAATTCTTCCCAACTGCCCGTAGTGGGCTCCGGTCTTTTCTTGACTTCAAACAGCTCATCTATTCGAGTCATTTCCAGTAGTTTCTGTACACCTAGCTTGGGGTATTCTAAAACCACTTTTCCCCCACGACTTTTCATATGTTTAAGAAAGGAAATCAAAAGACCTAAACCTGAACTATCTATAAAGTCTACCTTTGAAAGATCTACCACTAATACAGTGTCATCAGGATTTATAAAATCATAAACCTGTTTTTTTATCTGGTCCATGGTCAAAAAGGATATGGTTTCTTTTGGTTGAACAAAAACTGTATTGTTATCTCGATATATTTTGATAGCCTATCCCCCCTTCAAGCAGTTTCAACTATACTGGGGCAATTAACAAATATTTGACATTGCCTATTACTATACATACACACTTTTGCTGATTTTTAATCCATCTCTTTAATATATTTATTTCATATAAAATTTGTTCTATGATTTAACTAACGTTTTTCTTAATTCTTTGCTTTTAATAGCTATTGCCATCAAAACACATTGTGTTATTTTAGAATACTTCCCTGTATATATTTATAATCTCAAAACGTCCATCCTGTTCTATATATTCTAAAACCTTATCCAGTTGTTTTTGAGCATGTTTTGATGAATTGGCAACACATGCAAGCCCTAAACTTGTGCGTTGCCAGGTATCCAAATAATCAATCTCTGCTATGGCTACATTAAATTGATTGAGTATTTTTGCAATAAGGCTGTTGACAATCTTTCTTTTTTCCTTCAGTGATTGTGACTCGTATAACAACAGCTCTATCTCGGCACCAGCAATAAACATTCTCATTGCTCATACACTTCCGGCCTGAATCCATGAACCACAGGATGTTTTCTTCCCATACCAAAATCTCCGTGGCTGAGTTTTATAATAGGGGGTATTTGTCTGCGTTTGTACTCAGCTTTGTCTATCATACCTATTATTCGATAGACGGTTTGCCTATCATATCCTTTGTCTATAATTTCTTCTAAAGACACTCTGTCCTCAACATACATTTTCAAAACCTTGTCAAGTATAGAGTAGGGGGGTAAGGAGTCTTCATCTTTTTGACCCTCTCGCAGTTCAGCCGTTGGTGCCTTGGTTATAATATTATTGGGTATTATCTCCATGTCTCGATTTATATATCTGCACAGTTCATATACTTCTGACTTTAGGACATCGCCAATAACGGCAAGTCCGCCACAAGAGTCACCATATAGGGTAGAATAGCCTACAGCTATTTCTGACTTATTGCTAGGACACAACAATACCCTGCCTTCCCTGTTTGATATAAACATTAAAAGATTACCTCTGATACGGGCCTGTATATTCTCTTCTGCCAAATCACCATGAATTTTCCCTTCCGGATTGAATATGCTCATATACTCATCGAATAGTTTTTCAATGGAAATCTCCCTGTATTCTATACCCAAGTTCTTTGCTAACTGCCTTGCATCATCCTTACTCTCCCGGGAGGTATATCTTGATGGCATCATCACACCAAGTACATTTTCCCTACCTAGGGCATCAGCTGCAATACAGGCTACTAAAGCAGAATCTATACCGCCACTTAACCCAAGAAGGGTTTTACTAAAGCCATTTTTATGGAAATAGTCTTTCACTCCAAAGACTAAACCTCGATACATCCAGGAAATATCTTCTTTGCAGTCTGACAGCGCAGGGTAGGACTTATCAGTGTCATAAATAATCATATCCTCTTCAAAGGTTTTGCCATGGAGTATAAGCTGGCCTCGATCATTGTATATCATACTGGAGCCATCAAATACCAGTTCATCGTTGCCACCTATCTGATTAACATAAACAAAAGGAATACCATATTTTTGGGTATAATGAGCTATCATTTCCTTTCGAATCTCATGTTTACCATAGTGATAGGGTGATGCCGAAAGATTTATAAATATATCAGGTTTATCAGCATAGAGCTCATCCAAAATATTTCTGGCATATCTCTCCTGACCAAATAAATCCTCATCGTTCCATATGTCTTCACAAATGGATATACCCAGCCTCATTCCTTTAAATTCAATACATTTTACCTGCTTGGAAGACTGAAAATATCTTGCTTCCTCAAATACATCATAGTTGGGCAGCAAACTCTTGTCTACCCTTCCGATTATTTTCCTGTCATCAATTAAAAGAGCGCTATTATACAGTAAAAAAACATTACCTTCATCTATAACCGTGCCAATTATAACTCCTATTCCCTGAGTGAAATCAATTATCTCCTGTAAAGCCCGGTCACAGGCCTTTATAAAGTCATCCCTTAATAATAGATCCCTAGGAGGGTATCCTGTCAGGCTAAGTTCAGGGAAAACAACCAAATCACAGTTTTCCTCCTTGGCCCTTTGTATAAACTCTTTGGTTTTTGATATATTCCCTTTCAAATCCCCAACTTTGGGATTATACTGTACTATGGCTATCTTCATGTCTTCCTCCATCTAATCTTAAAATATTTTTGACTGCGTGACCTATTCTTTCTTTAGAAACCACAGTCTTGTGTACTATGGGTTTGTTTCTTAAATTCTTTAAACCTGATGGTATCTCCATCCCGGATATGGATTCCAACATCTCCAGCCCCTGATATTCATCTTTCTCCCTAAGAGATTCCGGCTCCAGAATAGCACGCAATACATCTTCATGAAATTTGAATGGGCTTGCGGTAGATGCTAAAAGTGTTTTTCTGCTATCACCAGTTTCTTTTTTATATGCATCATATACCCATTTTCCAACAGCGGTATGAGGATCTATAACGTAATTATATCTGTTATAGGTATCTTCAATTGCTGTCAGGGTCTGTTCCTCGTTGGCGTATCCTCCCCATAAATGAGATTGGAGCTTTTTAAGGCTTTGATCATCCAACTGGTACTGACCAGTTTCTTTTAACTCCTTCATCCATTTCTTAATTTGTTCTTCCCGCCTATCACACAGTTCAAATAATAGTCTCTCCAAATTACTGGATATTAAAATATCCATTGAAGGCGAAATGGTTTTATAAAACTCTCTTTTTATATTATATACTCCACTTTTTATAAAGTCCGATAATACATTGTTTCGGTTAGAGGCACATATCAGCTTGCCTATGGGAATACCCATATTCTTAGCATAATAGGCAGCCAGGATATTGCCAAAATTGCCTGTAGGAACTACTACATTAAATTCCTCTCCAGCTTCCAAAGCTTTGCTATCTATAAGATCTATATATGCAGAAACATAATAGACTATTTGAGGGACTAGTCTTCCCCAATTAATGGAGTTTGCTGAAGAGAAGCTTTTTCCATGTTTTTCTAAGCTCTTGTTGAATTCTCTATCTGTAAAGATGGTTTTTACCGCTGTCTGGGTATCATCAAAATTACCCTCAATAGCTACTACATGCACATTCTTTCCTTCCTGGGTCACCATCTGTAGCTTTTGAATATTACTTACCCCGCCATCAGGATAGAATACTATAACCTGAGTTCCGTCCACATCCTTAAATCCTTCCAAAGCTGCTTTGCCCGTATCTCCTGAAGTTGCAACAAGGATAACTATCTCCTTATCGTCTCCGGTTCTATATGCTGCAGTGGTCATTAAGTGAGGAAGGATCTGAAGAGCCATATCCTTAAAGGCATAAGTGGGACCGTGCCATAGTTCCTGAACAAAAAGATTTTTATCCAGACTTGCTACAGGAGCTATCTCAGGACAGTCAAAATTATCCTCCCTGTAGGCGGCTGAGATTATATTCTTCAGATCATCCTGGCTATAATCAGTAAGAAACAAGGAAAGTACCTTGTAAGCCCGCTGCCTATAATCCATCTTTCTCATATCATCTATATCATTGTTTTTAAGCTTAGGTATGTATTCTGGTACAAACAAGCCACCTTCTGATGATATACCTTGCTTGATAATTTCCATGGAGCTTAATCTTAAGCTGCTATCTCTTGTGCTTAAATAATCCATATTACCATTCCACCATTCTTCCATTGATTCCTAACCTATCTTTCAGTAAATTATATCCTACACAGGTACTAGCGTCAATATTGGCAAAACCCAAAAAAGAGCATCAAAAAAACTTTCCTGTATTATTGGAAAGCAGCCAGTAATTTATTATCCAGTTAAATTCTTATTACATATAAATCATTCAAACGAAAAGCCAAGGGTTATGGTGGTCCCTCGGCTTCCCAACTACTTCTTTTTTACCACGCCTAGGCTATATACTCCTTCAAGAAGGTAGGAACGCTACTAGGATCACCGTTCATAGAAATAATAAATTTAATATTAAACTTTTCAGAGATGCGGTTCATATCCGACAAGAAATCGCCAATACTTGCAATGTCTTCATTTAAGAACTCCAACAATCCATCAATGTAAATCATTTCGATATCATAGTTCTGTGCAATAATTCCATTTAAAAAACCATAGAACATCTCCAGGTCCTTAATGTCAAATTCTCTAAGTCTGACCAGTCGAATTCTATGGTTTAACTCAATCATTCTACGTTTTTCACCACTAATAAAAACAATCTCGCCCTTGGCTTCCTCTAAGGCCTTATTCGCCATGTTCACCAAGGTTTTGGTTTTGCCGGTACCTTTTCCGCCGACCACTGCTTGTATCATGTTAACCGCCTCCCACCATATTGTTTTTTTTATTCCTTTAGTAATATAATTATATCATACTACCAATTTCTTACCAAGTAATATTTTTAATTTTTAGTTTTATACTTTAAATCAGGCTTGAGCGGAGGCGGCATCACCATTAACTCTAATTTTTCTTTTGTTGTCTTTTTCTTTGGGAAGTATTAAGTATTTTTTTGCGTATACGAATATTCTTAGGGGTAACCTCTACTAATTCATCATCGTCAATAAACTCCAGTGCTTCCTCCAGGGACAGTTTTCGTGGCGGCGTTAATCGCAGTGCCTCATCTGAACCTGCTGCCCGAATATTTGTAACATGCTTTTTTCTGCACACATTTACTTCTATATCACCCTGGCGATGATTTTGACCCACTACCATTCCTTCATACACCATTGTGCCAGGCTCAATAAACAAAGTTCCCCTCTCCTGAGCATTATGCAATCCGTAGGTTACAGCCTCTCCCTGTTCAAAGGCAACCAGTGAACCATGCTGCCTTGATGGTATATCTCCCTTGTAGGGCTGATATCCGTCAAATATGGAGTTTATAATTCCTTCTCCTCTGGTATCTGTCAAAAATTCAGAACGATATCCAAAAAGCCCTCTTGAAGGTATGGAGAATTCTAGTTTAACCCGTCCTCCTCCACTTTCTTTGATACTTAAAATTTCGCCTTTTCTTCTTCCCAGTTTCTCTATTACTGTACCCATATTTTCATCAGGAACATCAATTAATACCTTTTCCATGGGCTCATGAAGTTTTCCATCAATAGTTTTATAGATAACAGTTGGCTTAGAAACTTGGAATTCAAAGCCCTGCCTTCTCATATTTTCTATCAATATGGAAAGGTGCAACTCACCTCTTCCTGATACTATAAAGGCATCAGGAGAATCCGTTTCTTCTACCCTAAGACTTACATCAGTATATCTCTCTTTGAAAAGTCTTTCCCTTAAATTCCGGGAAGTGACATATTTACCGTCCTGACCAGCAAAGGGACTGGTATTAACCGAGAAAGTCATAGAAATAGTAGGCTGGGATATTTTTACAAAAGGCAAGGGCTCAGGATGGTCTACATCACATATGGTATCCCCTATATTTATTCCCTCTACACCGGATACTGCAACAATATCTCCTGCTTCTGCATACTTGGCTGCTTTCCTTTCTAAACCATCAAATAAATACAGGTTGGTTATCTTAACCTTGGAAGGATCCCCTCCACTATAGTTGCACAGCAAAGTTTCCTGGCCTACATTTATTTGACCCCTTTCAATTTTACCTATTGCTATCCTACCTACATAATCGTTATAGTCTACTGTGGATACCAGCATTTGAAGAGGACCCTGGCTGTCTCCTTTTGGTCCTGGTATATATTCCAATATAGTATCAAAAAGAGGAGTCATATCACGCCCCTGGTCTTTAACACTCAAGGATGCCCTGCCTTCTTTGGCTGAGGCAAATACAAAAGGACAGTCTAACTGTTCTTCATCTGCATCTAAATCTATAAGAAGCTCCAGTACCTCATCCACCACCTGTTCAGGTCTGGCGTCGGGCCTGTCTATTTTATTGACTACCACCACAATAGGATGACCTAACTCCAAAGCTTTGGACAACACAAATCTGGTTTGTGGCATTGGACCTTCAAAAGCATCTACTAATAGAAGAACACCATCTACCATCTTTAGTACCCGCTCAACCTCTCCACCAAAGTCAGCATGTCCCGGGGTATCTACTATATTTATTTTTACACCTTTATATGATATGGCAGTGTTTTTAGATAATATGGTGATTCCCCGCTCTCTTTCAATATCATTTGAGTCCATTACCCTGTCTTCCACCTGCTGATTTTCACGGAAAACACCACTTTGCTTCAATAGCTGATCAACTAAGGAAGTTTTTCCATGATCAACATGAGCTATAATTGCTATATTTCTAATATCATGTCTATTCTTCATTTTATATCTTATCCCTCTATTCTAGTTTATATCTTTAACTTTTATTCTCTTTAGATCATTTAAACAGCATACCTTACTATGAATATTTAACTCTCTTTACAATTCTCTTTGACTAAAAAATTCTAACATAAAAGTTCTTTATTTGCAAAAAAAAAATTAAGCAGGGTATAGCCCTGCTTATATCTCATTAACATAGCTATTTAATGTACTAACGTCCAGCCCATCATATTTACTCAAAAAAGGCAGAAGTTTTGATGCGATTTTTCTTACGCCTCCTGTGGTGTTGGACTCTATATTAAGGGGCATTAAAGGATCGTGTAAGGACATGCGGAGTAAAAACCAGCCATCCCCATTGTCAGAATCAAAGGATACCCGTATCCCTTCATAGTTGTCAGGAGCAATTTCCCAATCCTCCGATTGCTGAGCATAAGCCTCTAAATCCTTTAAAATGCTGTGGCCGTATTCACTAAAATCCTCTACTAAAAGATTCATTCTGAATTCTTTGGCCTCTGCCGGTTCAGCCAGATTCTCAATAAGGGTTTCTATCCCTTTATTCTCATAGATTTTCATCCTCGCCATCTTTATTAGGATTGTGGTTATTAGATAAGCGCCATCATCTAGAAAATAGTTTTCCTTTAGGGCACCATGTCCTGAGGTCTCAATAGCCAAATGACACTCCCTGCCCTCATTATTAAGTCTGATAGCCTCGATTATAACGTTTTTGTATCCCCGTTTAAATCTATGATGTATGCCTCCTAATTCCTCTTCAATAAAGGCTTTAAGTCCTGTAGAGGTTATGGAGTCTGTTACTATAGTAGTACCCGGATGTTTCTCTAAAACAATTGCTGACATAAGAGCTATAAGCCTGTTTCTGTTTATATCATTACCATTTCTGTCAACTGCTCCAGCCCGATCAACATCAGCATCAAATATAATACCAAAATCGGCCTTGCTTTCTTTGACTGCTTTAACAATAGCATTCATGGCTTCTTTATCTTCAGGGTTTGGTTGATGATTGGGAAAAGTACCGTCAGGATCTAAAAATTGGCTGCCTGTAGTATCTGCTCCTAAAGGTACTAATACCTTATCTACATAAAATCCGCCCGCACCATTACCAGCGTCTACTATTATCTTAAAGCCTTCAAGAGGACGATCATAATTATCAGGATTATTTACTTCTCGTCGTATCTTATCTACCAACCCTTCTGCGTATACTGAAATGAAATCTGTGGTACTAACACTTCCTTGGATCTGTGCCTCAGTATAGTCTTTGTTTTGAGCCTTTATAAGTATATCAGTTATGTCCCTACTTTCTAATCCTCCTTCTCTGGTGAAAAATTTTAATCCATTCCTGTTAAAGGGTAAATGGCTAGCTGTCACCATTATGGCTCCATCATATTCATAACCAGGGGTAACAGTTGTCATAAACATGGCAGGGGTTGATGCCATGCCACAATCGAATACCTTAACCCCGACTAGGTTAAGACCTTTAATAGCTGCATTTTTAACCCTGGATGCTGACAGCCTTGAATCTGTACCTATGGCAACTCTCAGATCACTGCCCGCTTTCTTAGTTTTTTCACTTAACCATGCGCCAAATGCTGAACCAAGTCTTTCCACAACTTCGTCAGTAAGATTTACTTCCTCACCTTCCACTCCTTCAATGGCTACTCCCCTGATATCGCTGCCATTTTGCAATGCTTTCCAGTCCCTGTTTAACATATAGTTGTTCCTCCCGATACTTCATTTTGATAAATCTGTTCATTAGTCTTTGCATTTATCCGCGAATAATTATATCAGTATGCTATTGTAAAATCAATTATACTGTCCTGCCCCTGGATTATCTTTTATCCAAAGTGGTATTGCTCTTATACATTTCAACATGATTAAACAGAATAGCTTAAGATTTGAGCTACAGCCATAAGTAAACCTGCCTCAACCAACATTCTGGTTTTATTGAGCATCAAAAATCTCTCATTTTATATAATAGGAAAATAAAAAAACTGCATACCAGCACTAAAGGCATGCAGTTATTTTCTAAAGTCATTTCCCCACTGGCGTTACCCAGATCAGGTTGTGCCTATTCTTCAATTATAGCGGGATTTCTTATAAAAGGTTCACTGAACTCCAGATTTCCAAAGGTCTTTACAACTTTACCGTCCACTAAAAACTGTACTTCTTTTATATTTGAAGTGTTAGCTGGATCAGTTAAGGAGTTAACCATAGCGTACAAGGTCATCAAAGCGCCAGTACTGCCCATTTTATCACCGTCTAGCTTGGCTGGAAGATCTACTATTACTCTAGTATTGTTATCATCCATCCATACCTTTATATCTCCCCTAGATATATTAGAGGGTATAACCGCTCTCTGCCCTGTATCTTCACGAGGTCCTAATATCAATTCATCTATAATAGTCTTTGCTATCTGAACATTTTCTCTACTCATAGCTCTATAATCGGGTACTAAGTGAGTAGAATTTTCATTGGCAAAGTAAATCTTAATTTTCCTTCCCAACTTGTTAGGAAATTGTCTAGTAGTTAAAGGCTTTCTTAAATCAATGCTATACAACGGGGCATCAGTATAATTTCCATTTCTATCCTGATAATATATTTTTACTCCAGAGATATTATTTAAACCAGTTAAACTATATACTATAGCGCTTAGAATAACAGTTTCTTTTTCCTTTATTTCATCAAGTTTTTCCTGAACTCCTTGGGGTGCCACCTTTCTATTTCCTCTGGAAGTTACAACCTTATCCAGGAAAGGATCTTTTAGCTCCTTTGAAAAATAAAGGGCAATCACTTTTGAATCCTGGTCTTCATTCTCAACTAAGTTAATATCCAATAACTGAGTTCCCTGGGGAATGACAGGATAAAGACCTGTAGATGTTTCTACCGGACCTTTTATTAGTTCCTCTACTATAGCTCTTGCTATACCACCATTCTTTACATTAATAGTTCTTACTTCTGACAAGAGATATTGACCTCTATAATCCCTAAAGAATAGCTCTCTGTTAACCTGCTTAACGGTATCCTCTTCTTCCTGACGATTCTTAGCCGCTAACAGTTCATCAATATTATTGGTTGTCTTGCTTAGTACACCCAAGGGTTCACCTTCCAGGGTTCCATCATTAGTCAATTCTTTACCGTTAATAAGTATTTTAACATATTTTACCCCTTGCCTCTCAGCCAGAGTATTAACCAAGGCGGAACGTGCAACCAATAAATCTTCTGCATTCAGAAAGTCTTCAGTAAGGTTAATAGTTACTATATTATCTGTTTGGCCTATATCAATAATTTTAGTTTCTTTTGGAATAACAGGTTGCAGATCCTTTGAATCGGGTCCCTTCAACAGGGCTACAACTATGTCATTCAAAGTTAAGTTGCCATCTGTTGTTATTATATTTCGAGTCTCACAAATTAGCCTATTATTCTCCTTGTTCCAAAAATATAATGAAATATTTTCCTGTTTCACAGTATTGGTATTATCATTAGTTTCATCACTATTTTCTTCTATCATCAAGGTTGAATTTAATTCGGTTTCTTTATCTAATTCATCGGCATCCTTTTTTATTAATCCTTCAGGCGCCTTCCCAGCTATCCTACATCCAACAGAACTGTACATGAGTAAAATTGCTAGGCAAGTTAATACTATTCTTTTCAAGATATCTCCCCCTGTACTATCAACGGAAGTCACTCACAAATTCGGGCAGCTTCACCTTCCAAATATTATCTTCATTCACAACAACAATGGTATCTCTATGCATTTTTTCTTTTTTCCCCGATGCAAAGTTTATGGTATAGGATACTGTAACAAACGCTCTGCCATCCGGTTTTATCTCTTCATCCAAAATAAACTTGTCATCCAGCTCAATTCCACTGACTAGAGCTGACCATAAACTGGCCAATTCCTCTTTTGAAGGAAGTTGGTTTTTGTTGGCCATCTCCTTTGATAGTAGGGAATAGACAGTATCCCACTTAGGCTCACCTAGCAAACCTTTGAAAACTGTCTCCACTGCCATGGCAGGAGTTAGGATGTAGGCTCTATTTCTGGGTAAAGCCACCATCATTTGATTAGTCAATTGCGCCTCCTCAGGTGTTTCAATTTCGGGGAAAAGCAAGGATGCCAAGTTTTCGCCCATATCAGTATAGGATATTGCCCTGTTCTCTACCAAAAACTTAACCTGATTGATCCCCTCCAACTCTGTCAGGGAATTGACTATGGAATATATACCTAGCAGTTTCATTTCTGCTGCGACCTCGTCTCTTTTTTCCTCTGGTATATCCTCTTTGCCAGGTATATTGGATAAGTTAATATCCCCAGTAAACTCCTGGCTAAAGTTTACAAATACAATATCCCCTTTACGGGTTACATCCAGTACTCTGACTTCTGGAGGTAATATGGCTACTCTATCATGCTGACTAGGTCCCTTTAATATTTCCTCTACCACCAGCTGATCCCAGGATTGTTTGTCACGAACCGCAGTTCTAACTTCCGGGACTAAATAGTCGGAATACCTATGTTTAAAATAAATTGTGATAGTTTGCTCCTCTGGTCTAGGATCGGGATCTACAGATAATACCTTTTCCTGGGCCGGCGGACTGCTATCCTTTCTATTTTCATCATAATATTTAATTTTTTCTCCCATTGTACTGCACCCAGTAAACAGGAAAAGCACCAGTATCAATATAATTATATGACGAATATTCTTACCCAATGTCTCACCTCCAGTAGCTTCAGAGTAAGTAACATATTGGCATAATATTATACAGTATATTATAGAGGAGTTAGTTTACAAAAGATTTAAGCAAAGTTAACAAATCCATGAATATATTTTTTATGATTCAAAATTCCCTAAGGGTAAATGTACAAAAAATGTAGTTCCTCTCCCCTCTTTACTATCTACATGGATACTTCCATCATGCATTAGAATTATCTTATGAGTGATAGATAAACCCAGGCCTGTTCCTCCAGTATCTCTGGATCGGGCCTTGTCAACTCTAAAAAACCTATCGAATATATGAGGGATATCTTCAACAGGAATGCCAATTCCTGTATCCGATACTTTAACTACAGCTTCATCATCACCTTTATATACGTCTACCATAACTCTTCCACCCTTGGGAGTATATTTTATAGCATTATCTACCAGATTACTAATGGCTTGCTGTAGTTTTGCAGCATCTCCTCTAGTTATAACTTCGGGCTCAATCATGGTTTCTAGAGTAATGTCCTTTCTCTTAGCAAGGACTTTAAGTCCGTTGACAGTCTTATCTACCAGCATTGATAAGTCAACCGGTTCTGTTTGATCCAGATCCGACTGATCATCCATTTTAACAAGAGACAATAAATCTGTGATAATAGCGTTTAGGCGGTCGATCTCTTTATTGATGTCATTTAAAAACTCAATGTATATGTCCGGCACCTCTCCTCCCATATGAATCAGGGATTCGGCTAAAACCTTAATTGCACTGAGAGGTGTCTTAAGCTCGTGAGATGCATTGGACACAAACTCGTTTCTGGCTCTATCTAGATTCTCCAGCTTCTCACTCATTATATTAAAGGCATTGCCTAGTTCTCTAAACTCTCCTCCACCTCTGACTTTTACCCTCTGTCCCAGATGTCCCTGACCCATCTTTCTGATAACGTCGGTCAATGATTTTATTGGCCGGGTTATATAAGCGCTGATTCCAAAGCTTACTAGTATAACAACTACGATTATAATTATAGAAGATCTAAATAGCATAGATTGCATAGCCTGGAGTATTTCACCTATATCCGAAAGGGAAGTAGATAATATAACTGCCCCAATAATCTCTTGATTCTCGGAAACAATAGGTGCATAGGAATACATTACCCATTTTTGATGAGATAATAAATCACCAATAAACAGAGGGGTTGGATCTATATTTTTACCCTGAAGAAGCTCATCTATAATTGGATATTCGTTTCTAAGATTTCGCCTTAAAAATCCATACTCGCTTAAATCATTATAGGAATCGAAATCTACAATCCCGTTTTTGTCCAGTACTAAAATTCTAGTAGGTTGCCCACCTTCGCGGTACATAATATCGTCGCCAATCTCTTCAATTGTGAATACCACATTAGCCTTAATATCAGCATCAGGGCTAGCATAATCCTTCCCTATAACCTGGGCTACCTGTAATGCATAAGCTCTAAACCGCTCCTGTTTTTCATAGAGCTGACGGTTCTCAAAAGCTTTCAAAATAGATATATTGGTCACCAGAAAACCTATCCCAATTAGTATGAGATAGGCAAAGGAAATCCTCCAGCGAAGGCTGGAGAATATTTTTCTATTTATCGACAAAGTAATATCCCACTCCCCATTTTGTAAAGATAAACTCCGGTTGGCTAGGATTAGGCTCTATTTTTTCCCTAAGTCGTCTTATGTGAACATCCACCGTTCGTAAATCACCTAAGTAGTCATATTTCCATACTGTTTCTAGCAAGCTTTCCCTACTGAAAACTTTTCCCGGGTTGGTAGCAAAAAGCTGCAACAGATCAAACTCTTTTGCTGTCAAATTCACATCCTTACCGTCTATAACCACGCTTCGATTAGCAATATTGATGGTCATGTTTCCGACTTTAATAGTCTGATCTTTATTACGTTCCTCTGTATTATTAGCCCTTCTGAAGATTGCTTTGATTCTGGCTTTTAGCTCCAGAATATTGAAGGGCTTGGTAATATAATCGTCAGCTCCGTATTCTAACCCTAATATCTTATCCATGTCTTCACCCTTGGCCGTCAGCATAATGACAGGAACTGTTGATTTTTCACGAATCCTTTGCAGAACTCCGAAGCCATCCAGACCGGGAAGCATAACATCCAAAATCACCAAATCAAATTCCTGTGATGAAAACTTATCCACAGCTTCTTGCCCGTCATAAGCCTCTTCAATTAAATACCCGTCCTGCTCCAAACTAAATTTTAAACCCTTTATGATTGCAGGCTCATCATCTACTATCAGCAGTCGTTTTTGCATGTCATGTTCCTTCCCTTTCTATTTATTTTATAATTAACCTATTGTGCTAATTCAACAGTTATCCCCATATTCCATTTCATAACACGGCATTGTTTGCATTGAATCAATGGTGAATTGAAAGGCAATAACAATTATAATTGCACAAGGTCTATTTATTCCCACTATTCATTATTTATTAAATTTTATCATATAATACCTCTAAAATCAATTTACGGTAATAAGGTCCTTCAATCCTTGAAAGGTTTTTTCTCCAATCCTGGGCACGTTCATTATATCCTCTATTTTCTTAAAAGGTCCATGTTGCTCTCTATATTCTATAATATTTTTAGCTAAGGTAGGCCCTATACGGGGCAGAGTTTCCAACAGGGTCTGATCTGCTGTATTAATGTTTATTTTCTGATTCTTATCTTGATTTCCCATTACTGAAGAGTTTTTGGCTATATCCTCAATTTCAGGATACTCTTCTCCTATCTTTGGTATTATATACATGCCCTCATCCTGTACCTTTAAGGCCAGATTAACTCTCATCAAATCAGCTTCTGGCAAAAAACCTCCAGCCATCTCAACTACTTCATTGAGGCGGCAGTCTATTGGCACTTCTAACACTCCCGGATGCTGTACCTGTCCCACAATATATACTTTTATAGTATCAGGTTCTTCCTTCTCCTGTTCTTCCTGTAAAGTAGAATCCAGCAAAGGTGCATCATCCATATCTATATTATCTATTAAGTTGACACTTTCATCTCCTTTATCGTATGGAATGTGATCCTTAAAAATAAGAAAAGATAATAACCCTATTATAACTGCACCCATAAGGGCTAAAAACTTTATCTGATTGCTATTGAAATGAAGCATGCCTATCATCCTTCATACAATGACTTTCTTTCCTTTAATATTCTACCTTTTCAATAAAATTCCTCTTTTATCACAGTTTTTTTATCATGATTGCACTGTACAAATACATGGCAAATCTGCTATACTAAAAACTATGCTTGACATTAGTTTTAAAGGGTGTGGGGTATAAAATGAAAAGACTTACTTCTTGGTTTTTAGCTTTGCTCTTAGTTATTTCCTTAGCTAATCCCATAGTAGCATCACCAGAAACAGATTCTGTGGACATAAATGTTATTTCTACTACTCAAGAAAGTATTAATGTAGAAGCCAAAGGCGCTATTCTTATGGGCTTAGATAATGGAGAGATTCTCTTTTCAAAAGATGCAAATAAAAAGCTTTATCCCGCCAGTACTACAAAAATCCTAACGGCTCTGGTGGCCTTGGAAAATGGAGACCTGGACGAGGTTGTAACTGTTGGAAATGAAGCCTATCTATGTCCCTACGACAGTAGCAAGGCAGGTCTCGATATCGGAGAGGAAATAACCCTAGAAAACCTTCTGTATGGTTTAATGCTTCCTTCTGGAAACGATGCAGCATATACTATAGCAGTACATATAGGCCGTAAAGTTAAAGGTGATCCAACTCTGTCCATCAATGATGCGGTAAAGGTCTTTATTGATTTGATGAATAAGCGTTCACGGGAATTGGGTGCAAAAAATTCACATTTCGTAACTCCTGATGGTTATCATGATGATGAGCATTTCACCACCGCCTATGACATGGCTTTAATCTCTGCAGAGGCTATGAAACATGATATGTTTAGAAAAATAGTTAGTACCAGGATGTTTACAATACCAGACTGGTCCAGCCTACATGATCCCAATGTGGAAGATGAAATAAGGTATTGGCGAAACTCAAACGCATTAATTCACCCTAATGATACCTATTACTACGCTGATGCTACTGGCATTAAGACAGGCTATACATCTAAAGCCCTGCATTGTCTGGTTACTTCTGCTTCCAGGGATAATATGGAGCTGTTAACTGTAGTCTTAGGTAGTACAAAAATTGGAAAATGGACTGATTCTGCAGCCCTTCTGGATTATGGCTTTAACAACTTTGACAAATATGAGCCTTTTAGTCATGGTCAGCAAATCTCTATCCTGAATATCCAGGGAAATACTGAAGATAATTGGGTCAGAGTAATATCGGATAAAGCACCAGGTTATCTTGTCCCCAAAGATAAGATAAACAGTGTCCGTCAGGAAATAAAATGGGCAGATGAGGTGATCCAAGGAGAGGATCAGACTGATGTCTCTATACCAGCTCCAGTATCCAAACATCAGAAAGTAGGAACCATGATTATTTCACTTGATGGTAAGGTTCTTGATAAAATTGATTTGGTTACTTCTAGAGCTGTAGAAAAGGAAAAACCAAAATTGCCAAAGGCCCTTATTAAATTACAGGATGGTATCGATCATTCCCTAGCCACAGTTTGGGCCAGCTTTAGTCTATGGACAAAATTGGTCTTTGGTCTAGTTGCCCTTATTATTTTCTTATTAGCTATTAGAATCAGAATTGTTAGAAGAAGACGACGGAGATATACATTCAAAAGAGGTTATTAAAAAGGCTGTTTCCATTTTGGAAACAGCCTTTTTATGTTTTTCATGCAAATTAGAAAATGGTTTTCTAAAAGAAGATGTGGGAATAAACCATTTTCTAATCCTTAATGTGTTATTGCTAACAAAATCTATTTAATCACTATATTAACTAATCTTTTGGGAACCACAATAACCTTTACTATATCCTTAGCTGAAGTCAATTCCTGGATCTTATCCAAGCCTAAAGCTGCCTTTTCTATTTCCTCTTTGGTAGCCTGAGTGGAAATCATTAGGCGGTCCCTCAGTTTTCCGTTAACTTGAACAACTATTTCTACCTGATCCTTTACTAAGGCTTCTTCATCCCATTGAGGCCATTTCTGATCGTGGATACTGTCCTCTCTGCCAATCATTTCCCATAATTCTGAAGTTATATGAGGACAGAAGGGTGCCAGCATAATCAGCAGACAGGTTATAGCGTCTGATAGGACAGCATTATTCAGCTTGCCATTTTTGCACTTTTCACGGTAATCATAAATAGCGTTGACAAGTTCCATGAGAGCACTAACAGCAGTATTAAAGTTAAATCGCTGACTTATATCATTTGTAATCCTCTTTATAGTATTATGGAGTACAAATCTTAATTCCTTATCTTGGCTGGAAAGCTTACCTGTATCTACCATGTTGTCTATATGGATTTCATTAATGCTTTCAGTTACCAGTCTCCATATACGATTTAAAAATCTAAAGCTTCCTTCTACCCCTTGATCGCTCCACTCTAAATCCCTCTCCGGTGGCGCAGCAAAAAGTATGAAAAGTCTGGCTGTATCGGCACCATACTTCGCAATAATCTCTTCCGGGCTTACAGTGTTTCCTAATGATTTGGACATCTTATGTCCGTCTTTAAGCACCATGCCCTGGGTTAACAGGTTGGAGAATGGTTCGTCAACAGGTGATAGACCCATATCATAAAGTACCTTTGTAAAGAATCGTGCATACAACAGATGCAAAATAGCATGCTCTACTCCACCTACATATTGATCCACAGGCATCCAGTATTTGGTCTTATCCATTTCAAAAGGATGCTGGTCATTTTTGGGATCTGTATATCTTAGGTAGTAGAAAGAAGAACAAACAAAGGTATCCATGGTATCCACTTCCCGTTTGGCAGCAGCGCCGCATTCCGGGCAAGTTGTATTTACAAAGGACTCACTGGTAGCCAAGGGTGAATTACCCTTGCCAGAGATTTTTACATCCGTTGGCAATATTACTGGAAGATCCTCTTCAGGCACAGGAACTGTACCGCATTTATCACAATAGATTATAGGAATAGGAGCGCCCCAATACCTTTGACGTGATATTAACCAGTCTCTAAGCCTATAATTTACCTTGCTTTCCCCTATACCCTTTTCCTCCATGTATTCAATAATCTTTGCTATTCCTTCCTGATTATCCAGACCATTGAAGGGGCCTGAATTGATCATTATACCTTCAGCTTCGAAGGCTCTATCCAGATTGTCTATATCAATCTCGTCATTCTTAGGCTTTATAACAGGGATAATAGGCAGATTATATTTAGTTGCAAACTCAAAGTCCCTCTGATCATGGGCTGGTACTCCCATTACAGCACCTGTGCCATAATCCATGAGTACATAGTTTGCTATAAACAAAGGTACCCTTTGACCGTTCATTGGATTAATGACATAACGCCCTAAGAACAGGCCTTCTTTTTCACCTTCAGTCGAGGTTCTGTCTATCTCACTCATATGTTCTGCCTTTTTACGGAACTCTTTTGCCGCCTCTTCATATTCAGTGCCTTTTACCAGTTCTAATACCAGGGGATGCTCTGGTGCTAAGACCATAAAGGATACCCCATAGATAGTATCAGGTCTGGTGGTAAAAACAGCAATTTTTTCCTCCGTTCCCTCGATAGTAAAATTTACCATGGCGCCTTCGCTTTTTCCAATCCAGTTTTGCTGCATAATCTTAACCTTTTCAGGCCAACCATCTAATTTATCTATATCCTGAAGCAATCTTTCGGCATAATCAGTTATTTTAAAGAACCACTGTTCCAGTTCTTTTTTATCTACCTGGGCACTGCATCGTTCACAGCCACCATTGACCACCTGTTCATTAGCCAAAACAGTTTCACAAGAGGGACACCAGTTTACCGATGAGATTTTCTTGTATGCCATTCCTTTTTTGAAGAATTGGAGGAACAACCACTGGGTCCATTTATAGTAACTGGGACTGGATGTAGCTACCTCTCGGTCCCAATCATAGCTAAGCCCTAAGCCTTTTAACTGCTGCCTCATAGTATCAATATTGCTATTGGTCCACGTATCAGGATGGATTCCCCTTTCAATAGCAGCATTTTCGGCTGGCAAACCAAAGGAATCCCAACCCATAGGATGTAAAACATTATATCCCTGCATGGTTTTAAATCGTGCTATAACATCCCCTATAGAATAGTTTCGCACGTGACCCATATGGAGGTTTCCAGATGGATACGGAAACATCTCCAGCATATAGTATTTTTCTTTATTAGGATCCTCTAGCCTTTTAAAGGCTTTTTCTTCGTCCCATCTTTGTTGCCACTTTTTTTCAATTTCAGTAAATTTATATTCCATACTATTACCTCCCACTAAACTAGTATATAGCATTTGTATTTTCTCAAATATAAAAAACCTCTCGTTCCGTTAGGGACGAGAGGTTAACCCGCGGTACCACCCTACTTGAGTCTATAGTAAGCCTATAGATCCACTCTTTCATCTATAAGGCGATGATCCCTTACAGTTTTTAACAGGCGAGTTCGGCATTCGGAAATATCGATTTGCACCAACCATCGACTCTCTAAAAATTCCTCAGTACCTACTACTCCTACTGTAATGCTGTTTTGCTAGAAATTATTAAAAATATTATATTGCAACAATTAAGTGTTGTCAACAGATAATGGAATTCCATCTGCCCACAAACGCTCTAGATTATAAAAGCTCCTATCATCCTGATGGAATATGTGGACAATAACATCGCCATAGTCCAGTGCTATCCAGCGATTTCCGCCATGACCGTCCTTATGAACCGGTTCTATTCCTTCTAGCCTCATCTTCTCTTCAACCTCTTCATAAAGTGCTCTGACTTGAGTTTCAGAGCCACCGCTAGCAATAACAAAATAATCAGCTATAATGGTTAGTGAATGAATATCCAGTACCACCACGTCTATGGCCTTTCTGTCCTCAAGTATCTGAGCAATCTTTAAAGCTGTTTTTTTGGATTTCTCTAGCAACAAATTTCCTCCTTATTCATATTTTTCAAAAAATAACTCCTTGATTATGTAATTACGTGCTTCAATGGTATTGGGATGAATAAGCTGCCCTTTGGTTACTATATATATGATATTGTTATCTAAAGCTTTCAATACTGCTCTATCAAGGTCCTTTTCCGCTAAAGCTCGCAGCTTCTCCACACCTGGATAGTCACGTCCTGGTTCAATTAAATCTGCCAGAAATATAATTTTTTCTAATACAGTCATATCCTTTCTACCATACGTATGATACTCAATTGCTGATAGGATATCCTTATCCTTAATATTAAAAAGATGCTTAGCTATTTTTGCTCCTAAAGGACCATGGATTAATTCCTTTTGAAGAACACTTATGGGGTCCAACTTCACATTATATTCTTTTGATTTTTGTATAAGTTGATGGTCATCAAAGCCCTTGGCGCAGTCATGTAAAAGTCCTGCTATGGCTGCCTTGCTCACATCTTCATTATAAATTTTAGCCAGTTCAGCAGCACATTCCTTTACACCTATAGAGTGTTCTATACGCTCTTCATCTAACAAATGACCAAGCTTTATTAAAATCTCTTTCTCTTCCACTAAAATGCTCATCCCTTTTAAAGACTTATTCCTAATACCTCTATATCATTTCTAACTTAACTTGTTGTGTCAGTTGGACTTTATATCACTACTACTTTAGATCACTATTTATATAATGGCTATTAATAAGTGAAGGTTTAATAGCCTTTATGATTCATATGAAATGAACCAGTACAACGGATTAATTTATAAATAATCTTTTTTCTAAAATATATTCCCTTACTGGATCGGGTACCATATAACGTATAGATTTTCCCTGTACAACTCTGCGTCTAATATCCGTCGAAGATATATCTATCATAGGAGCCTGAACAAATATTACACGACTATTGGCCTGTCCACGGATTTTATCAGCCTGAGCCATGCATTTGTCTATAGAAATATAAGGTCTCATATATACGGCAAAATTGCATAGTTCCATTATCCCTTTAGCATTTCTCCAGTTGTCAAACTCTATAAGAGAATCTCCTCCGATTATCATCCAAAACTCATATTCTTTCGGATAAATCTCACGCAAATTTTTCAAAGTGTCTATGGTATAACTTTTGCCTTCTCTTTTTAGTTCAATATCGCTCGCTTTAAAATAGGGATTAGATTCAATAGCAAGCTCAGTCATACGGAATCGGTGGTTTGGACAACTCACACTCTTATCACTTTTATGGGGAGGGCTTGCAGCTGGTATAAAAAGCACCTTTTCCAAATCACATTCCTGCCTAGCCATCTCAGCTACTATCAAATGTCCCATATGTATGGGATTAAAGGTTCCTCCAAATATCCCTAGTTTTTTTACCAATTTATGCAACCTTCTCCTTATAAATCATTTTTGTTAAGCAAAATTATATCATACATAAAATTTGATTGCTAGCTAATTATTGCTAGTTAATGGCAAGATTATTAGAAAACTATTATAATTTCCTAAAACATGGCAATAATAGTGTTGGAGGTGTTGTCTCTTATGCTTAAAACCTATACCAATAAAGTTCGAACCTTTAGTTTTTATATGGGTAACATAGATAAACCCCGTCCTGTCCTAGGAATACTAATAGACTTTTTAGTCCTCCTTATAGGTATTTTTAGCCTTCTTTATCTATGGCTGGTTTACAGAACCAAAACTCCTCTGCTAGCCCTTATGGTTTCTCTATTGGTCACAGCACTCCTTGGCTACGCCCTTTACTTAAAAAAAAGATCAAGCTACAAAAATAACCGGAATCGCATACGTAGACTTATAGCCCGGGAGTATATGGCTAATAAGCTTAGCCTGCTTAGCAGACAAGAGTTTGAATGGCAAATTATTAGGGCGCTGTCCAGTCTAAAGGAACTAGCCAATCTGGAACAGGCAAAAGGTTATTTAAAAGCTCTATACAATGGTGCACCAGTAGCCATTGGCTATTCCCAGACTCCTCCTAAGGGACATGACACCTATGAAAAAGTCTGGTCATTCTACAATTCCTTTCGTTCCAGAGGATACAGTGGTCTCATCTACATATCATCAGGCTATTTTGAAGAGGCCTGCAATGGTATTCAGGATATGGATTTGGATGTTCCCATTACTCTTTTTGACATTGATGATTTACTAGACCTTATGGAGCAAGCCAATATGGGACCTAATGAAGAACTACTGGATGATCTGGTTCAACAGAAAATAAGACAATATAGAAAGAAACTGAACCATGATAAAGAAAAGATACCTGCGCACAATAGATTTAAAAAATATGCAGCCTCTTCCCTACTGTTTTTAGGAGCATCCTTTTTGTTTCGTTCATACTTCCCCTACTATTTTGTATTAGCCATCCTCTTTATGGTACTAGGTCTTATAAGCCAGCTTCTATCATCTGATAGAGCTGCTCAATAGGGCAGCTCTATTTTTGGGTTCTTTTTGGACTTTCTATAAATTACAAACCTATTGCCAATAACCTGTACTTCCTCAGCGGAAAGTTCCTGAGCCATTCTATGGAATATATCCTTTACATCTTCCTCGGCATTGGGCAATACATTAACTTTAATAAGTTCTCTAGCTTCCAGGGCATCATCCAGCTGCTTTATTAGATTTTGGTTAATTCCACCCTTTCCCACCTGAAATATACTATCTATTCCATTGGCCATACCTCTTAAATAACTTCTCTGTTTACTTGTAAGCATTATTTCACTCCTATTATTCAATAAAATCAAATTCTAGATCATTCATCTGTACAGTATCCCCATCATCGATACCCATATCCCTTAAGGCGTCTATAATCCCCTGTTTCCTAAGGGCCCTTTGGAAATACTGCATGGATTCATAATCATCCAAATTTACACTACCTAAAAGCCTGTCAATAGCTGGTCCAGATACAACATATACACCATCTACTATCTCAATTTCAAAAGGCTTCTCCTCCTCAAAAGCTTCATCAGACCAATCCAATTCATCTTCAAAGGACTCCAGGGGAGGCAGTTCATCTAACATTTTTACCAGCTCTGCAAGCAATTCATCAAATCCCTTTGCAGTAGCTGCTGACACTGGAAATACTTTTATACCCTTGATTTCCAACTCCTCTTTCAATCTACGAATATTCTCCTCGGCAGAAGGTATATCCATCTTGTTTGCCGCTACTACCTGAGGCCTTTGAGCCAGTTCTTTACTAAAGGTTTCCAATTCCCTGTTAATTGTATAAAAGTCCTCAACAGGGTCTCTGCCTTCTACCCCTGAAGCATCCAATACATGAACCAATATCCTGGTTCTTTCAATATGCCTGAGAAAATCAATTCCCAGACCCACACCCTGATGGGCGCCTTCGATGATACCAGGAATATCAGCCATAACAAAGGATTTGTCAAATCTTGTCTTCACCACTCCCAAGTTTGGGGTAAGAGTAGTAAAATGATAGTTGGCAATCTTTGGCCTGGATTCAGTGAGGACCGATAAAATTGTAGATTTGCCCACATTGGGAAAACCAATCAATCCCACATCAGCAATGGACTTAAGCTCTAAAACAAGCCATCTTTCCTCTCCCTTCTGGCCCTCTCTGGCAAATCTAGGTGCCTGTCTAGTGGAAGTAGCAAACTTTGCGTTGCCTTTGCCACCTTTGCCCCCATATGCCAATATTCTTCGTTCACCAGGCTTTGTCAGATCAGCAAGAATCTTATCGGTCTCCGCGTCCCGTATAATGGTTCCTGGAGGCACTTCTATTATTAAGTCCTCGCCCCTTTTACCATACATATTTTTACCGCGGCCATCTTCACCAGACTGTGCCTTAAAGTGTTTCCTATATCTAAAGTCCATCAAGGTATGCTTTCCTGTATTAACAACAAAGACAACATTGCCGCCATCTCCTCCGTCCCCTCCATCGGGTCCGCCGGCAGGTATATACTTCTCTCGTCTGAAGGATACGGCACCATTACCTCCGTCTCCAGCTTTTATATATATCTTAACTAGATCAACAAACATATAATCCATAACTCCTTGTTTTAATCATTACTGAATTATACCAATACTATTAATATAATTCAATAATTTTCTAATCAATAATTCTTCCCTTAATGATAGAGGAATATGAAAAAGGCCTATCACATATTTCATCATGCAATAGACCTAAAAAGCTTAAATATCCAATTCAAAACTAGGCAAGTTTATTGTGCGTAAACACTAACCTGCTTTTTATTTCTACCTTTTCTTTCGAATTTAACTATACCATCCACTAAGGCAAATAGGGTATCATCTTTACCTCTACCTACATTGACACCGGGATGAAGTTTGGTTCCTCTCTGCCTAACTAAGATGTTTCCTGCTAGAACAAACTGTCCATCGGCTCTTTTAACACCTAATCGTTTAGATTCACTGTCACGACCGTTTCTAGAGCTACCTACTCCCTTCTTTGTAGCAAAGAGCTGAAGATCCATCCTGAACATCTATTCCACCTTCCTTTCCCGAATTGTAATATATTCACTGTATCCCAATTCAATACTTTTAAGTCCTAATAACATAGTTTCTAGTACAATACCAATTTCTTTAATTATATCCTCAGGCAGACCCAGAGGTATATCCAAATGGGCTAAACCATTTTCCTGATGATATATGGGCTCAATTCCTACTACATCCATTAAGCCAATAACTGCAGTCTGGACTATGGCTGAAACAGCACTACATACAATATCCTGCCCGGCCACATCAAATCCGGAATGCCCCTCTACCTTCAACGAGGATATATTTCCCCGATCATCTCTTGATACTAATACATGGATCATCTCTAACCCCAACTAGCCTATAATTTTGCTAATTTGAACCTGGGTATAAGGTTGACGATGACCTTGCTTTTTCCTGTAGTTCTTTTTAGGCTTGTACTTAAAAACAGTAATTTTTTTACCTTTTCCGTGCTTGATGACCTTTGCCTCAACCTTGGAGCCTTCTAAAGTAGGTGTTCCTACCTTTAAAGTTTGATCATCATTTATAGCCAATACGTCATCAAAGGATATTACAGATCCTTCTTCAGCATTGAGCTTTTCAACCCTTATAACATCACCTTCACGAACAAGGTATTGCTTTCCACCTGTTTTTATGATAGCATACATTCCGATGCACCTCCTCTAACCAGTCTCGCCGAATATTGGTACCTCACAGCTATTTTGTGTAAGGATTTAAACCATATTCGTGCGGCTACGCACTAAAATATTTTATCATACCATATATAGGTTGTCAAACAAAAAATATTTTAATTACCCTTGATTTTTCTTTGGATATGTAGTATTATATTATTTGTCGCAGAAACTACTGGGTGTGGCGCAGCTTGGTAGCGCGCTTGAATGGGGTTCAAGAGGTCGGGGGTTCAAATCCCTCCACCCAGACCAGTGAAAACCGCTTAACCATTAGGGTTAGGCGGTTTTTCTTTATGTTTTATTCTACTTAAAAAGTCGCTGAAAATCGCCAGAATTTTTGGCTACAGGTAACATAAAGGTAACAAGCAGGCAACAAACTTATTTTATAGGCGGAGGTTGTTTTGTAATAAATTTAGCCCAGCCTTTTTCGTATCTGATTAGATTAAGTAAGTGGTATCTTTTAAGGTTCAATAGATCATCTAAAGTATATGGATGAAGTTCATCTTTAAGCTCTTTGAAGTTATCTTTGTCACAACTATTTTTTAGCATGATTTCCATGGCAGTATTTCTCTTTAATCGATTTATTCTATCTAGAATTCCTGTAATTAGATTTAATCTTGTACCTATTACTTCTCCAGTTTTTTATCTTTATCATCTAGCTCTAGCAAGGTTTCTATATACTCAGCTAATAGATATTTTTCATCTTCCCTTATTCTATTAATATAGTCATGTCTGATCCTGTGGTTGCGCAAAACCTCAAACACGTCATTAAGAGATCCGTATTTGCTAGAAACAACTAAAGCAGCACTCTCTAGATATCTATCCATCTTGGCAGATAAACTTTTATCATTTGCATTTTCATCGTCCACCAAAGTGAGCAGCTGAGCAGTTTGTCGTTTTGCTGATTCATATTTTTCTATGACATTATCAGTATTAATCCAAAGTTCGTTAAATCCACAACCTTCTAGGTTACTAAAATCTTCACAATCAATGTACT
>JAAYGY010000067.1 GCA_012735575.1 Clostridiales bacterium | reverse complement strand
GTAGCAATATCATCTTAAGCAGCATTTTTAGAGAAATACTCCTCAATTATTTCGTTTGGATCTATTGAATTACTTAAATGGATACTAGAAACAACTAAAATGGGTCGAATTAAGTCTAAGAAAAATTATAAACCACATAAGCATCAGGATTCATATACATACACAGTAAGATACAACGATCACAGTAAGATACAACGATCACAGTAAGATACAACGATGCTATTCTATTACTAAAAGAAATTGAACCCTATCTTGTTATCCCACAAAAAAAACAAAGAGCGAAGTTAATCCCCACTGAAAACAAGGCACTAACACCAAGGAATGGGAGATGTTCACCAGAGTTATTAAAAGCCAAAGAGGATTTCTATCAGAGATTCATATCCACAAAATAGGTAAAGGACTGTTAATTGATTTTCATCAAATAACAGTCCTTTTTATTTGGTGGAGGCGAGGGGACACATTACTCCATTGTTTCCAATGGTGCTGACTATGTCTTAAGCTCTTACCTGAGCTTCCCGGCGTATTATGAAAGCCATATTATAGTTTAAAGCTTCCATCCTAGTACTTCATGTCTATGGATTGATGATAATACAAGTTCCATCCTTAGATTTAGAAGCCTATAAGTCGATACAGGGCTGTTGGATTTCTCCTCATACCCCTCGGCGTTGCCGTCGTCAAAGCACTAAAGCTATACGTTACGGTTTCACCGATTAAGCCGGGTTTTCACTTGCAGATCGCTCTGCAAGGCGACTCTTTTTGAATCGAACCCCTGTCCGAGGATATATCAGCGAAAGCATCTCCGAGCGCAGTCAGTGTTTTGACTTTCCCTCCACTGGACTCCCACTGACAGGATTCCAGCTTCAGTAGCTTCATAAAGTCCGACCTAACTCAAAGCTTTGTTAGGCTAGTTCCCCGCTTAAGTTGTCGCCCCTTCCTATAGCGCGGGAACTATAGGAGAGACGTAGCTGCTTTCTTAAGCAGCAGCTAAAGCGTAATTATCGTTGTTTGCGTTTATTTTTTATTCCAGGTTGTTGATGCGGCCCCGGAGTCCGCAGCTCGCTTCTTTCACCTCTATCATCCCCGTCGAAACCAATACGCCCCCATATTAGCGTATAACTAGAAACATACAGAGGATATAGTTAAATAATATTTATTAATAGAGGTTATGCTCTTTGGCTTTCCCTAAAAGCCCTGGCCATAGCCCTTTCAGCATCTCGTCTAGCAATGTCTCGACGTTTATCATATTGTTTCTTACCACGGGCAACAGCCAACTCTATTTTTACTAACCCTCTTTTTAAATATACTTTTAGAGGAATTAGGGTAAATCCTTTTTGTTGTACATAGCCAATCAGTTTATTGATCTCCCTCTTATGAAGCAATAGCTTACGGCTACGCATAGGATCTTTGTTAGCTATATTTCCCTTTTCATAAGGGCTTATATGCATGTTATTGAGAAAAACCTCGCTATTTCTTATATCAGCATAACTATCTTTAAGGTTTACCTTGCCCAAACGGATGGATTTTACTTCAGTACCAGAAAGCACTATTCCTGCTTCAAAGGTTTCTTCTATGAAATAGTCATGCCGTGCTTTTCGGTTTTGAGCAATAACCTTGATGCTATCGCTAGCCAACATCTCACCCACTTCGATAAAATAACCCTATCTGCTGAAACCAACAAATAGGGGCATTATTATTAGTTGCATTATTATATTAGCATACCTGAGATATGCTGTCAAGGATAGTCATGTACCAAATTTATGGTTCAACTAGCATAAAATCTATATTTCTCATAACCATATCCACCTTGACAACCTTAACTTTTACTGAATCTCCTAGCCTAAATATTCTTCTTGTTCTTTCTCCTATCAGACAATAATGCTTTTCATTGTAAACGTAATAATCATCTTCTATGGTATTTATTCTTACCAAACCTTCTACAGTATTAGGCAACTGAACGTATAGCCCATAGCCAGTAACTCCGGAAATAATTCCTTCAAACTCCTCGCCTAGTTTATCCTGCATAAACTCAACCTTTTTAAGATCATCAGTTTCCCTCTCTGCTTCTTCGGCAACCCTCTCCCGTTTTGAACAATGCTCTGACATACCAGGTAGCATTTCCTCCAGCCACTTTATCCTCTTCTTATTCAGCTTGCCATGTATAGATTCCTTAATTATTCGATGAATAATTAAGTCAGGATACCGCCTAATAGGTGCAGTAAAATGGCAATAGTTTTTCGAGGCTAACCCAAAATGCCCTAGGTTTTCATGGCTGTATCTGGCTTTTTGCAAGGATCTAAGCATAACAGCACTGATGATCCCTTCTTCTGGCTTACCTTTTACTTCTTCCAGGAGCTCCTGGAGTACTTTTGGATGAACCCCATCGCCAATTCCTTTTAAATGATATCCAAAGTTATGGATAAATTCGTTAAAGTCCAGCATTTTTTCTATATCAGGATCTTCATGAATCCTATACATAAAGGGAAGCTCCTGCCAATACATATACTCAGCTATGGTCTCATTGCATACCAACATAAATTCTTCTATCATTCTATTGGATATTCCCCGCTCTAAAGGTCTTATATCCACAGGCTTTCCATTTTCATCTAATATTATTTGGGTTTCAACTAGATTAAAATCTATGCTGCCTCGCTCTGATCTTCGGGCATTAAGGATTTGACACAGTTCCCTAGCCATTTCCAGTTCCTCAATAAATCCTTCATACTCTGCCATAAGCTCTGGATCTTTTTCTTCCAATATTTTCGTTACTTCCTCATATATCATTCGTTTACGGCTTCTAATAACGGTTTCGTCTATAGTGAAATTTACAACTTTTCCCTGTCTGTTAATTTCCATAATTACAGACATGGTCAGTCGGTCTTCATCCGGATTTAAACTGCAGATACCATTAGACAGCTCCTTGGGCAGCATGGGTACTACCCGGTCTACCAGATAAACACTGGTTCCTCTAGTATATGCCTCCTTGTCTATAGGGCTATCGGCAAAGACATAGTGATTCACATCGGCAATATGAACCCCAAGTTTAAAATTACCATTGTCCATCCTTTCAATGGATATAGCATCGTCTAGATCCTTTGCATCTGCACCGTCTATGGTGAAAGTTTTTAAATGCCTGAGATCTTTTCTTTTAGCTATATCATCTTTAGATACGCTTTGAGGTAATTTCTTGGCTACAGCAATGACTTCTTCAGGAAATTCCTCAGGAAGATTAAACTGGCGTATTATGGATAATACGTCGGTTCCTGCCTCGTCCTTATGCCCTAATATTTCTACAATCCTACCTTCAGGGTTTCTTCTCAAATCCGGCCACTTTAATATTTCCACTACTACCTTATGGCCTGTTTCCGCACCTTGCATATTGTCTTTAGAAATAAAGATGTCATTGCTGATTCTAGGGTCATCCGGTATTACAAAGCCAAAATGCT
Source organism: Clostridiales bacterium (assembly GCA_012735575.1). Lineage (GTDB taxonomy): Bacteria > Bacillota > Clostridia > Caldicoprobacterales > UBA3941 > JAAYGY01. The sequence continues at coordinate 40,762 of JAAYGY010000067.1, read as the reverse complement.
TATCTTTCTCTAAGGTACCAACTACGGTCTTATTTGCTCTGGACAAGACCTTATAGACTTCACCTTCTCTGGATCGGGCTATGTTATGACCATTTTTTAGAATCCTGATCATAACCCTATCATTGTGCATTGCACTATTTAAATTCTCTGCAGGAATAAAGACATCATCTTCCTCATTGTTATCAGGTATGAAAAAGGCAAATCCCTTTGCATTTCCTTGCAGGCGCCCGACTAAATATCCTAATGTTTCTGGCAGCGCATACTTTTTCTTTCTGGTCATCACTAATTTTCCGTCTTCAACCATATCATCTAATATATTGAAGAATAAATATCTATCTTGCTGGGATATTTCTAGAATTTCCATTATTTGATCTGGAAATAAAGGTGGTGTATTTTTTTCTCTTAATATATCAAGTATCTTCTCTTTTATATCCAATACCTTTCCTCCTATTCTCTATGTTGCTTTATCTTGCTTTCTTTCCTCAATCTGGCTCATTAATCTAACTCATTATATTAGTTCTTTATATATGTATTATACCCATTATTTTAACCATCTAAGAGATTATTTTTTGTTTCTGAAAATAAAAAACGACCTTTTTGGGTCGTTCTTTAAAACTAATCAAGAATTGCTAATAATATTGTTAATATAATAAAGCCGGCAGCAGAAATAGTTGTAAGTCTTTTCAGTCTACCTTCCAAACTTCGGGACTTGTTTTTTCCAAAGAAGGTTTCAGTGCTCCCACCTAAGGATGCTGATAAACCAGCAGATTTCCCTGACTGAAGGAGTACCACAACAATCAAAAATAGTTCAAATATAACCAATAATATGGTTGCTATTAACTCAAGAGTTCCCATTCTCATATTCCTCCCTCTGTGGACAAGATAAGGTTACAGTTATCTTATTTTATCATAGGGCTGTGCTAAAATCAAGAAAATAGCACAAAAGGAGAGAGTAGCCCTCCCCTTTTGCACCTTTTATGATTTAAGACTCATTAAATTCTGTTTTACTACTTATTTTTCAGGTTGAACCATGTGTCAAGACCCAGATATTGTGCTAAATCTCCCAGCTCTTCTTCGATTCTAAGTAGTTGATTGTATTTAGCAACACGGTCAGTTCTGGAAGGAGCACCTGTCTTGATTTGACCAGCGTTTACTGCAACTGCCAGGTCAGCGATTGTTGTATCTTCGGTTTCACCTGAACGATGGGAAACAACTGCAGTATATCCTGCACGATTTGCCATCTCAATAGCATCCAGGGTTTCAGTTAGAGTACCAATCTGGTTAACCTTGATGAGAATTGAGTTGGCAACTCCCATATCAATACCTTTAGCCAATCTCTCAGTATTGGTTACAAATAGGTCATCTCCTACTAGCTGGATTCTGTCTCCTAATTTTTCAGTCAATAGTTTCCAGCCTTCCCAATCCTCTTCAGCTACTCCGTCTTCCAAGGATATGATTGGATATTTATTAGCCAGATCTACATAATAGTCTACTAGTTCTTCAACGGTTCTAACTACTCCTTCACCAGGGAAGTGATATTTTCCATCTTCTTCGTTGTAAAGCTCTGTAGCAGCAGCATCAATAGCAATTCTAATATCATCTCCAGGCTTATAACCAGCTTTTTCTACAGCTTCCAGGATAACCTCAATGGCTTCCTCGTTGGTCTTTAGATCAGGTGCAAATCCACCTTCATCACCTACAGCGGTATTGTAGCCCTTTTCATTAAGAACGGCCTTTAAGCTGTGGAAAACCTCGGCGCACATTCTTAGTGCTTCTTTAAAGCTCTTAGCACCTACTGGCATAACCATGAATTCCTGAATATCTACGGTATTGTCAGCATGTTCGCCACCGTTTAGAATGTTCATCATAGGTACTGGCAATACTTTAGCGTTTACCCCACCGATGTATTGGTATAGAGGCATGCCTAATGCATTTGCAGCTGCTTTAGCTACTGCTAAAGAAACTCCCAGGATAGCGTTTGCTCCCAACTTACCCTTGTTGGGGGTTCCATCCAGTTCAATCATAAGTTTATCAATACCTACCTGATCAAGGGCGCTCATTCCAATGATCTCAGGTGCAATTATCTCGTTAACATTTTCTACTGCTTTTTCTACACCTTTACCTAAATATCTGCCCTTATCTCCATCCCTTAGTTCAATAGCTTCAAAAGCTCCAGTTGATGCTCCAGATGGAACAGCAGCACGGCCAACTGCTCCACTTTCTAGATATACTTCTACCTCAACAGTAGGATTGCCTCTGGAGTCCATTATTTCTCTAGCTAGTACATCTACAATAATCATATTATTTTCTCCTTTCGTTTTTAGCATAAATTTTTATCTAGTCCTGTCTTATGATCAGGCTTTCACCTGTCATTTCCACAGGTTTTTCTAACCCCATCAAATCCAGTAGGGTAGGTGCAACATCAGCTAACCTTCCTCCCTCTCTTATGGTAACATTCCTTAAATTGTCATCTACAAAGATGAAGGGCACGGGGTTACTGGTATGTGCTGTGTGTGGTTCCCCAGTACCATGGTCTACCATTTTTTCTGCATTTCCATGGTCTGCTGTAACTATCACGCTACCTCCTACCTTACGGATAGCTTCTACTACTCTTCCCATGCAGGTATCTACAGTTTCTACCGCTTCCATTGCTGCTTCCATTATTCCAGTATGCCCAACCATATCGCAGTTGGCATAGTTTAAGATAATTACATCATATTTTTCTGATTCTATACGCCTTATAACCTCATCAGTTACTTCAATGGCACTCATAGAAGGCTTCTTGTCGTAGGTAGATATTTTAGGGGAGGGAATCAGCACACGATCCTCACCCTCATTGGGGACTTCAACACCTCCATTGAAGAAGAAAGTCACATGGGCATATTTTTCTGTCTCAGCAATGCGGAGTTGGGTCTTGCCATGTCTACTTATATATTCCCCAAAAGTGTTGGTTAAATCTTCAGGTAAAAAGGCAATATGAATATTTTCAAAGGTGGCATCATACTGGGTCATGGACACAAAGGTCACTGGGAAATATCCCTTATCTCTGACAAAACCTTTAAAGTCTTCTTCAATAAAGCACCTGGTAAGCTCCCTGGCACGATCAGGCCTAAAGTTAAAGAATATAATAGAATCATTTTCGTCAATGGTTGCTACCGGTTTTCCATCCTCTAAAACAACCGTAGGTTTGACAAACTCGTCGGTTTCCTGTGCATTATAGGACTGATCCATAGCCTCGGTTGCACTTTGGGCAAATACACCCTGTCCTAGTACCAGTGCATCATATGCCAGTTTAACCCGATCCCAGCGGTTATCCCTGTCCATGGCATAATAGCGTCCCATAACAGTAGCTATTTTTCCAAAATTAAGCTGACGCAGCTTTTCTTCCAAGGTTATTATATAGTCTTTACCACTGGCAGGTGGTACATCCCTGCCATCCATAAAACAGTGAATATAAACCTGATCCAACCCTTTTTCTTTCGCTAATTCTACCAGAGCATACAGATGTTCTAAATGGCTGTGTACGCCACCGTCAGAAACAAGCCCCATAAGATGTAACTTGGATTTATTGGCTTTAACATTGTCTATGGCCTTTAAAAGTGCCTGGTTTTCAAAGAACACTCCGTCTTCTATGGCTTTGCTGACACGGGTATAGTCTTGGTATACTATTCTACCAGCACCTAAATTTAGATGTCCTACCTCAGAATTGCCCATCTGCCCTTCTGGAAGTCCAACATCCAATCCACTAGCATGAATTTGTGCGTGTGGGTATTCATTCCAGTATCTATCGAAGTTAGGTGTTTTTGCTTGATAGACTGCATTGCCTTCTTTTACTTCGCTTAATCCAAATCCATCCATTATAATTAGGGCAGTTAATTTTTTGGCCATAAGTTCCTCCTTAAATCATGCATAACACATAAAAATTTATTAGTAGTTTACTACTTTTGAAAAGTCCTCAGCTTTTAGGCTTGCTCCACCTATTAAGCCGCCATCAATGTCAGGCATTGCCATCAGTTCTGATGCATTGCCGGCATTCATACTACCACCATATTGTATTCTGATCTTTTCTGCTACATCATTTCCAAACATATCAGCAATTATGCTGCGGATAAATGAAATAACCTCATTAGCCTGCTGGCTGGTGGCAGTTTTACCTGTTCCTATTGCCCATACAGGCTCATAGGCAATAACTGTCTTCTCTGCATTATCACTGCTAAGTCCAGCTAATGCAGCTCTGGTCTGTTTTTCAACTACCTTTTCGGTAATTCCCTGTTCTCTTTCCTCCAGGGTTTCACCAACACATACAATTGGTGTCAGATCATGAGCAAAAGCTGCATGAACCTTCTTATTAACAGTTTCATCGGTTTCAGCGAAGTATTGTCTTCTTTCGGAGTGACCGATAATAACAAACTTAACTCCAATTTCCTTAAGCATGCCAGGAGCTATTTCACCTGTGAATGCGCCCTTTTCTTCAAAGTGCATGTTCTGAGCTCCCAGTGCAATATTTGAACCCTCCAAGGCTTGAGCTACAGCAGGTAGGCATACGAAGGGGGGACAAACCACTACTTCTGCTTCTGCATCCTTTACCAAGGGCTTTAGCTGATTCACTAGCTCTACTGCCTCAGATGGTGTCTTATTCATCTTCCAATTTCCTGCAATAATGGGTCTTCTCATATTAACTCTCCTTACATCTTAACTATACCGCTCGGGATACCCCGGGCGGTATAATTAGTTTTTATATATTATTTACTTATCGTTAAGTGCAGCTACTCCTGGAAGTACCTTACCTTCTAAAAACTCCAATGATGCTCCACCGCCGGTAGAAATATGGGTCATCTTATCAGCAAAGCCCATTTGCTCTACCGCTGCAGCAGAATCACCGCCACCTATGATGGTGGTTCCTTCACATTCACTCATGTATTGGGCTATGGCCTTGGTTCCTTCGGCAAAGGCAGGCATCTCAAACACACCCATAGGACCGTTCCATACAACAGTCTTGGCATTTTTTATTTCCTGACCATAAAGCTCTCGGGTTTCAGGTCCTATATCTAGACCTTGCCATCCTTCTGGAATCTCAGTGCTGGCTACAACTTTATGTTCTGCATCGGCTTTAAATTCCGTAGCAACTACATTGTCTACAGGTAACAGGAATTTAACACCTTTAGCCTTGGCCTTTTCCTCTAAGGATTTTGCCAGTTCTACCTTATCGGCCTCAAGCAGTGAATTACCTATCTCATAGCCTCTGGCTTTGAAGAAGGTATAGGCCATTCCTCCTCCAATTATCAAAGTGTCTACCTTGTCTATTAAATTGTCTATAACGCCAATTTTGTCAGATACTTTGGCACCGCCAAGTATAGCAACAAAAGGCCTTTCTGGATTGCTTAGAGCTTTACCCATAACGTCCAATTCTTTTTTGATTAGATATCCTGCTACTGCAGGTAGGTAATGAGCAACCCCTTCTGTAGAAGCATGTGCTCTGTGGGCAGTTCCAAAAGCATCATTTACATATACCTCACCAAAGCTTGCTAATTTTTTCGCAAAATCGGGGTCATTGTCAGTTTCTTCTTTATGGAAACGTAAATTTTCTAATAGAACCACGTCCCCATCCTTCATCTCGGCTACAGCCTTTTGAGCGCTTTCTCCAATAACATCCTCGGCCATGATTACCTCTTGTCCAAGAAGCTCTGACAGCCTTTGGGCTGCTGGCCTTAGACTAAACTCTGGCTTAAACTGTCCTTTAGGTCTTCCCAAATGAGACATTAAGACTACTTTAGCCTGCTGATCCAAAAGATATTTAATAGTAGGAAGTGCTGCCCTGATCCTTGTATCATCAGTGATATTCCTATTCTCATCAAGGGGAACATTAAAATCTACACGAACTAAAACTTTTTTATTTTTCACATTTATATCTTCAATAGTCTTTTTGTTCACCAGGAATCACTCCTTCTGATTTTCGAGAATAAAATCAGAATATTAGAGTCTGGGCTCAAAATAAGCCCTTGGCTATCCTGATGCCCAGCTCTAATATCCAATTTCTTGCTTTATCCTATAATTCTAGATTACAGTCCTTTTTGTGCAATATAATCTACAAGGTCAATGATTCTGTTTGAATATCCCCATTCGTTATCATACCAGGAAACAATCTTTGCCATGTTGTCTCCGATAACCATGGTGGACAGAGCATCAATGATGGAAGATCTAGGATCTTTCTTATAGTCAATAGATACCAAAGGTCTTTCCTCGTATCCTAGTATACCTTTCATTGGGCCTTCTGCAGCTTCTTTAAGTGCAGCGTTGATTTCCTCAGCAGTAGCAGGTTTAGCCAGCTCTACTACTAGGTCAACTACTGATACTGTAGGAGTAGGTACTCTCATAGCAAATCCGTTAAGCTTACCTTTTAGTTCAGGTAATACTAGTGCAACAGCCTTAGCAGCACCAGTGGTAGTTGGAATAATAGATTCAGCAGCTGCTCTTGCTCTTCTTAAGTCTGAATGGGGCAGATCAAGAATTCTCTGATCGTTGGTATAGGAGTGAACGGTGGTCATTAAACCTTTATTTATTCCAAACTTATCGTTTATAACCTTTGCAAAAGGTGCAAGGCAGTTAGTTGTGCAGGATGCATTTGAAATAATGTGATGATTTGCAGGATCGTATTTATCTTCGTTTACACCCATAACAATGGTAATATCTTCATTCTTTGCGGGAGCAGAAATAACTACTTTCTTTGCCCCTGCTTCAATGTGTTTACCGGCAGTTTCTTTGGATCTGAAGATACCTGTACTTTCGATTACAATGTCTACTCCTAATTCTTTCCAGGGCAGGTTAGCAGGATCTCTCTCAGCAAATATCTTTACTTCCTTACCGTTTACAACTAGTGCATCTTCTTTTACTTCAACGGTTCCTTCGAATTTTCCAAATAGGGAGTCAAACTCCAATAGATGTGCTAAGGTTTTTGCATCAGTTAAATCGTTGATAGCTACGATTTCCATTTTGTCGGCATAATCTTCTACTGCTACTTTGAAAGCATTCCTTCCAATTCTTCCAAAACCGTTAATTGCAACTTTTACAGCCATTTGTAAATTCCTCCTTAATTATTTTTTTGCTGACCCCTCAGCATAATAAATTAGTTAATATATAAACAAAGGCTTGTCTATAAAGTATGTATTTTTATATAATTTTATAAAATAAAAGCCTTTGTTACAACCATTCCATAGTCTGTTATGAGAATGATTTTTGTGATTTACTACCATCATTTATTGTATATTAAATTACATAGTATTTCAAGATAAAATCGCAACTATATTGGAAAATTTAGCTGTCTCAAAGCCTCATATACTATAATAGCCACTGAGTTGGATAAATTTAGGGATCTGACATGGCTGCGCATGGGGATTCGTATACAACGGTCTTGATATTTTTTTAACAAACTTTCAGGCAGTCCCGCCGTTTCCTTTCCGAAAAAAAGGAAACTGTTTTCAGTATATCTCACATCAGTATAAAATTTCTTTGCCTTTGTAGTAGCCAAATAAAAATCACCTTCCGGATATTTACTAAAAAAATCATCCAGGGACTCGTGGTAGTGTATATCTAGAAATTTCCAATAATCTAAGCCTGCTCTTTTCAGGTGCTTATCATCCACAGAAAAACCCAATGGTTTGACTAGATGCAATACTGAACCTGTTACTGCACAGGTACGGGATATATTTCCTGTATTTTGTGGAATTTCAGGCTCTACTAAAACAATGTTTAGTGGCATAGTTTTCAGACCTTTCTATATTATCTTAAACAATTATTATATAATTGCTAAGAAATATTATAGCTCATTTTTGAAAATGTCAAGGTCTAAAAACCTACCTCCTTTAATAGTTCTTTTAGCGTCTTGGCAGAATGCCTAAAGCCTTTTATCTCTTCATCGTTTAGGGGTAACTCCAGTACTTTGGCAATTCCCTTTTCATTGACAATGGTTGGGAGACTTAGGCATACATCCCTTACTCCATAATAGCCTTCCATTAAAGAAGATACTGAAAGAACAGAATTTTCATCCCTCAATATTGCTTCTACTATTCTTCTTACTGCTAAACCAATAGCATAGTAAGTAGCACCTTTGCCTTCTATAATTTTGTATGCTGCGTTTTTTACGTCATTAAATATTATATCTTTACATTGGTGTTCCCGCCCCTTACTGCATTGCAGGCAAAACTTTTCTATAGGCATACTTGCTATATTGGTTATACTCCAGGCAGGCACTTCTGTGTCCCCATGTTCTCCAATTATATATGCATGAACATTAGCCGGCCCTACATTGCAATGCTGGCTTATTAAATACTTAAACCTGGCGCTGTCCAACACTGTTCCTGAACCAATAACCTGGTTTGAAGGCAGGCCTGATATCTTCAGGGTAGCATAGGTCAAAATATCCACTGGATTTGTAACCACTAAAATAATACATTTATCGTTTTTTTCAACTACCTTGGGTACTATATCTCTAAACACATCTATATTTCTTTTCAGCAAGTCTATCCTGGTTTCTCCCGGCTTTTGCCCTACCCCTGCTGAAATTATTACTATATTAGAATCTTTGCAATCCTCATAGGTACCGGCATAGACCTTGACTGGAGGAACAAAGACCACCCCGTGATTAAGATCCATCACTTCACCGGCCAGTCTTTTTTCGTTAAGGTCTACCATAGCTATCTCCGATGTGGTTCCTCCCATCATTAAAGCATAGGCAATGGTGGCTCCCACATATCCGGCACCTATTATGGTCACCTTATCAAAGACCATATTTTTTCTCATGCTACTATCCCTCCTTTGAATTATTGTTTCAAATTCTTCAAAATAAATTCAACATTAATTTCTATAGCTGTATATGTTTTTTAATTAATACCCCCATAGCAAATTGTTAAACAAAAAACGGACCTAATTGCCTCTATCAATTAGGTCCGTTTATGTTACTTATCTGTAACTTATCTGTTACTTTGATTGATGATTATTACTCTAATTAATATCTATTCTCCTGCCTCTTTTTCTGCCTTCTTCGTCCTTAGGTAGGATGACTCTAAGCAGGCCATCTGTATATTCAGCTTTTACTTCATCGTTCTTAATGCCTGATACTAAAAAGGATCTAGATACCTTTCCTACCCTTCTCTCCCGTCTAATGTAATTATCCCTTTCTTCGCTTATCTCTTCATTCTTTTGTGCGGAAATGGTTAGTCTGTCATCCACTAGGTCAATTTCAATATCTTCCTTGCTGTAGCCTGGCAGCTCAGCTTCTACTATATATTCCTTTTGATTTTCCTTTATGTCTGCTCGGAAACTTCCTGCCATGCTCATTGGCAACATGCTGCTGCTAAAGAAGTCATCCATTATATCTCTTCCAAAAAAGTCTCTGAACAAATCTACAGGTGCAAAACCATTTCTTCTTCTAAAAGGTATCATACCTCTCATTTTAACACTCCTCCCCTAATGGATTTTATTTTTCTAAGAGTATTATTTCCTCTTGTGCTGATTATATTATAAGTTAAAGGTCAAAGATAGTCAAAGTTAAATAAGTCTAAAATTTATAGGATAGGCTTTATAATAACCTATCCTATAAAAATAACTTATCTTTTCTAGTTATTGCTAAATTTTTCTTTAAAAATCACTTTCATCTAAATCTATCTTTATGGTACCAACGGGTCTAATGCTTAGTACTGTTACAGCACCCTCTCCCAGTATTGGTTCTATCTCATCGATATAGTCTTTGACTTTATCGGTGGGCAAGAAAACCTGGATAGTCCCTGCAAAACCTCCTCCATGAACCCTGCACGCACCCTCACCTATCTTGTTTATAAAGTCTTCAGTTAATGCCAAAGCAAGGGTGACACTTTGCTCAAGGGGATTATGGGTTGTATAACAGTTTTGCAACCATTTCCATGAACTATTTCCTGAATCCTTTACCAGGGACAAAAATTCCTGGAAATTGCCTTCTTCAAGGGCCTTTACCTGCTCTGCCACCCTTTCATTCTCATTAAAGAAATGCAGCACTCTTAGTACCGCCCTGTCGTTTACCTTTTTCCGGAGTAAAGAAATATTAGCTATAACCTGGTCTTTGGTCAATTCTCTGCATACCTGGGCACCTAAAACCTGGGCAACTGCTTTCATTTCGCCGGGGATAGACGCGTAATCATCAGTTAGGTCTGCATGATTGCCTCCCGTATCAACAACTAGTAAGCTATAATTCTGATTTTCAATACCAAACTCTATCTTTCTTACTATGGGCTTTTCTGGATCTTTAAAATCGATAGTAACAAAACCGCCAACAGCACATGCCATTTGGTCCATGAGGCCACAAGGTTTGCCAAAGTAAACATTCTCAGCATATTGGCCTATCATAGCCAACTGCTGGACATCTATCTGGCCATCATTATACAGGTAATTTAAAATGGTTCCCAGCAATACTTCTATACAGGCTGAAGAGCTAAGACCTGATCCACCTAAAACATCGCTAGCTATGTAGGCATTGAATCCTCCTACATTGTAGCCTAATTCTTTAAACCGGGCTGCAATACCTCTAATAAGAGCTGAGGTGGTCTCTTGTTCCTCTTCCTTAATCTCCAGATCATTAGTATCCACTACAAAGGCACCATCATATCCCTTTGAATAAACAGTAATTACAGAATCTCCTGACTTGGCAGCTGCTGCCACTCCGTCCAAATTAACTCCTGCTGCCAGTACCCGGCCATGATTATGGTCGGTATGGTTGCCCCCTACTTCTGTACGCCCTGGAGTGCTAAAAAACTGAATTTTTTCTGTGTTTTGAGGAAACAGCTCCTTGTGTTTTTCTAAGATTTCCTTATAGCGATTCTTTTGATGTTCTATGTCTTTATCATCGTTACCATATAGTTTTGCAAATAATTTATCCATTTTTTCCTCCTTAAAAATTCATAATTAAATTCCTAGTTCATGATTATAATTTGGTGATTGGCAACTACCATGTTTTAAACAATCCTAATTATCAAACCCATTGGGATGATTTTTATGCCAATTCCAGGCTGTTTCAATAATTTGTTCCAGTGTGTTGTAACGGGGTTTCCAGCTTAACTCCTTGATTATCTTGTCGGAGCTGGCTATTAGCACAGCAGGATCTCCTGGCCGCCTTCCCTTCTCCACCCTTTGGATCTTTTTACCTGTAACCTTCTCTACTGTGTCTATAACTTCCTTTACCGAAAAGCCATTGCCATTTCCAAGGTTATAGATCTTGGATTCCATTCCATCATAGAGTGCATCCAAAGCCAGAATATGAGCCTGGGCCAGGTCAGTTACATGGATATAATCCCGTATGCAGGTTCCGTCGGGGGTAGGATAATCAGTTCCAAAGATGCTGATCTCATCTCGCTGTCCTAGTAATACCTGCATTATAATGGGAATTAAATGGGTTTCTGGCGCATGATCCTCTCCAATTTTTCCGGAGATGTGTGCACCGGCAGCATTGAAATAGCGAAGTGCCACAAATTTTAAGCCATAGGCCATGTCGTAATCAGTTAAAATCTGCTCCATCATAAGCTTAGTTCTTCCATATACACTGGTAGGATTTTTAGCACTGTCTTCATCGATGGGGATTCTTTCCGGCTCTCCATAAGTGGCTGCAGTGGAGGAAAATACTATCTTGTTTACATTCTTTTCTTTCATTGCCTTTAGCAGACTCAATGTACCTGATACATTATTAATATAATATTTTTGAGGATCAGCCATTGACTCCCCTACCTGACTTTCTGCTGCAAAGTGAATTACAGAGTCTACATTGTACTCTTCTATGGTCTTTTCCAAAAGCTCTGTATCCATTAGATCTCCAACAACCAAGGGCATATCCTTTACCGCCTGTCTGTGGCCTCTGCTTAGGTTGTCATATATAACTATATCCCGCCCCTGATCTTTCAGTTCCCAGGCTGTGTGACTTCCAATATATCCTGCACCGCCAGTTATTAAAATAGCCATAAAATTCTCCTTTCTACTATTTTTTTACAAACTAGCATATTTTTTTATGTAACTTTAATTTATTAATTTTATTATTACATGGCTTAATACCACCTTTATTATACCGCTGAATCTCTGTTAATACAATTGATTGAATAAAAGTCTTACTCCAGTAACTAAATTCATTTTATCGCCTTTAGTTGAATAAGGGCATATTAATATATATAATTAAGATAAGAATTGGGTATTTTGTGGTATTTTAAAAAAAATTTAGAGAAATCATTGAAAGGAAGGATTACCCATGACCTATAGTAAAAAAGATGTAGCTAAATTGATTGAGCAACTTATTGCCTATGGCCTTGAAAATGAAATGATTCGCCATGAGGATATATTTTTTGTGCGAAATCAATTATTAGATCTACTAAATATTCCCGAGCCCTGGGAAGGATCCCTTGACTCTTTCAAAGAGTATATACCCGACACAGCAACTCCTATACTGGAAAAGATTTTGGATTATGCTGCCCAGGAGGGTATTATTCCTGAAAATACTCTAGTATACAGGGACCTCCTGGATACAAAGATTATGGGCCTTATCACTCCTATGCCTTCTCAGGTTATTGACCGATTTAACAGTATAAAAGAAACTCATGGTATTAAATCCGCAACAGATGATTTTTATCGTTTATGCCGTAAATGCGACTATATCAGAGTAAACAGGATTGCCAAAAACCAGGAATGGTCCTATGAGAGTGACTACGGCACCCTCAGAATTACCATTAATTTAACCAAGCCAGAAAAGGATCCCAGAGAGATTGCTGCATTAAAAAATGCACCCCAGGTTGGATATCCTCAGTGTGTTCTTTGTCCTGAAAATGTGGGTTATGCCGGCCGGATCAATCATCCTGCCCGTCAAAACCATCGTACCCTGCCCTTAAAACTGGCTGGAGAACAGTGGTATTTCCAATATTCTCCCTATGTATACTATAACGAGCACTGTATTGTACTTAAAGAAGAACATGTTCCTATGAAGATCAGCCGTAAAACCTTTGAAAGGCTCTTTGACTTTATAGACCAGTTCCCCCACTATTTCATTGGTTCAAACGCTGATCTGCCCATTGTAGGAGGCTCTATCCTTAATCATGACCATTTTCAGGGAGGCAGCTATACCTTCCCAATGGAAGTTTCTCCTATAGAATATTCCTTAACATGCAAGGACTATCCTCAGGTGAAGGCGGGAGTTCTAAACTGGCCCATGTCTACCCTGCGCTTGATCAGTGACAGTTCTGAAGTATTGGTGGAATTGGCTGATACAATACTTAACTTATGGAGAGACTATTCTGATGCTGAAGTGGATGTACTGTCACAGTCTGCAGATGAAAATGGACAGGTCATCCCCCATAATACCATAACTCCTATTGCACGGAAAAATGATCAAGGACTTTATGAACTGGATCTGGTCTTTAGGAACAATAGAACCAGTAAAGAGTTCCCCTTGGGTATTTTCCATCCCCATCCAGAAATTCATCATATTAAGAAGGAAAATATCGGTCTGATTGAAGTAATGGGACTGTTTATACTCCCTGGCCGTTTACAAAAAGAATTGGCTCAGATAAAGGATATCTTAACAGGCCAAGTACCCCTAGATATGGAAACACTCTCTGCAGAAGATCATCCATTACACCATCATGGTACATGGATTGAGGAACTGGTTGATAAATATGGAAACCAAAATAGTGATAAAGAGGCTCAGACTATAATTGAGAATGCAGTAGGTGCAAAATGTGAACAAGTGCTTAAAGATGCCGGTGTGTTTAAAACCGATGAACAAGGCAGACAGGCCTTTAACAAGTTCTTGGCTACTGCTGGTTTTACAATATAAGTAACCTATTACACGTATAAATAATGGCTATTGAGTAGTAAATCCTCAATAGCCATTATTATATAATTAATTAAACATCTTGAAAAACCAACTTCTCCTTATCTCCACTGCCTTTTTGGGGCATAACTCCTGGCAGCAGTAGCAGCGGATACACTTTTTAAGATCAACTACAGGCTTTCTATTGATCATTTCTATTGCCATGGGCGGACAATAGCGCTGGCAATCCCTGCATCCAATGCATTCATCATGATTAAAGTAAGGCTTTGGACCTAAATGATGATTGAGAAATGCTGCCAGTTTACTATTGCTGCCTAATACCCTATGGAAAAAACTTATCTCTCCTGTTACTGGTAGCTTAAAATCATCAATATATAGCTCATCAAAGGAATCTCCCAAGAGTTCAATAGCATCCAAGCTATAGCTGCATAGTCCTCTTTCAACAGCTCTCTGAATGGTGGGCACCCTTTCAGGTGCAATTCCTACCAGTGATGCACAAACCACATCAAGGGCATGGGGATTGTTGCTAGCCAGTATTGCTCCTATCTTCCTAGGAGTTCCAGCAGAAGGTCCATCCCCTTCCATACCTATGACTCCATCCATAATAGACAGGACTGGCTTTACATACTGGCATATATCAACCAGGGCCTGTGTAAAATCTTCTACCTTATTCATTCTAAGGTGGTATTCCGCCTTTGTCATTCCCGGGATAACCCCAAATAAGTTTTTGACAGCCCCTGTATAGAGGGTCATTCCATGGGTTTTCAGCTTGGCCACAGTAATAACTGCATCTACCTCGTTAAGCACCTCCATAACAGTAAGCTTTTTCACAATTTCCCCTTCCGGGTAGCTAACTTCTATAGCATTAGTATTATAATTCAGCTGAGCTCCTGTACGCTGTGCCACATCCGCCATGCCAGTTGCAGCATATATACCCTTTAATAATCTGGGAGTAAACAAGCCACCAGGACTATCACCTATTATGGGTACAGCTCCTATAGCCTGCAGTTTTTTGACCAAGGCTTCCACCACTGCTGGATGGGTTGTTGTACATTCTTCTGGCTTTTTCTTCATAAGAAGATTGCATTTTATCAGTACCTTCATGCCTGGTTTAATATAATGATTTAGATCGCCGATTAATCTAAGGCTATTTTCTAAAGCTTTTTCTACTTGATTTAGTTCATAACTATCACACTTTATAATTGATACCTTATCCATCCCCCACTACCCCTTATCCTTATTAAACCATGTCCGTAATGCTATCCAAGAATTCCTTGGCTTCCCTATAGTTGGGATTTATTTTTAGTGCTTCTTCCATGTATTTTTTAGCGTCAACTACATTGCCACAGTTATATGCAGCTCTCCCTGCTCGAAACCATATCTCCGCTACATTTTTTGTGGTTTCAGCAGCATAAACATAATCATCCAGGGCCTTTTCGTAATCTTCCAAAGTCTCATATATTTGTCCCCTGTAGTAATAATAGTTGGCATCCTTGGGATAGTAGCCTATTAGTGTGTTTATGGATTCCAGAGCATCATGTAGTTGTCCCTGCCTTAATTTGGAGTTTATATCCTCTATATAAACAGCCTCGATAATTCTCTTGGCCTCCGGATTATTTCTGTCCCTCTTGGATAAATTCCCGATATGGGACTTGGCTGCATCCAGATCCCCTCGTTGTGCAGCATTATAGGCCTGATTAAGGTAAATAGCCTTGCTATATTTTATCTCACCAAATACTAGACCTAAAGCAAAGATAAGAATGATAAGCAACCATATTAGTATTTTTTTACCATATTGTTTGTTTCTACGACGGTACAAGCCAAGACCATTTGCCGTTATGAATCCTCCCAACAGCCCTCCTATATGACCCCAATTATCTATTCCAGGCTGAATAAAGCCATAAACAAGATTTATAAATATGATCATCATCAGTCCTGGACCAAATATCCTTTGAAACAGGCCCCTTTCTTCCCGCCTGAAATATAATAGGGAGCCCATAAGCCCAAAAATAGCACCTGATGCTCCTGCAGATGGATTGGGGCTGAAAAGATAACTTAACAAGCTGCCTATTAGTCCTGATACTATATACAGTATAATAAATTTTATTTTGCCAAATAGTCTTTCTACTATGGGGCCATACAGGTATAGTGCATAGGAATTAAAAAACAGATGCAGAATTCCTATATGCAAAAACATGGCAGTGAATAGCCGCCAATACTCTCCCTGAGCTACTAGTTCATTCACTTTTGCACCAAAATAAAGTAACTGCAGGCTCTGGTTCCATCTCATTATCAAGCCCGTAAAGGACATCAGCAGCCAAACAATTATATTTATAGCCAGGAGAATATAGGTTACATAGGGCGTACTATCATCAATTTGAATAAAGGGTCTTCTGGGTCTTGTATATCTGTCGTCGTCATACCTTTCCTCAATTATCTCATATTCGCCTTCAATAACCTCAGGGTCCCGCCTCCATTCATGATCCATAATGCTACTCTATCCTTTCATAAAACAATATTTATCCACTATTATATTAGTCAAACAATCCTGCAATAGCCTCCATCTCTTCCCGAGAGAAACCCTTTTTCTCAAGTTTTTTTATGATGTCCTCCTGCCTGTCTGGTATATATGATTTAAGCACTGTGCATTTACCATTTATGGAATAATACCCCAGACTAGCAGGGATCATTATAGAGTCTCCTCTTTCAAAGGATTGCTTGCCATTATTATATTCTATGCTGCCTTGGCCTTCCAAGATGGTCAAAATATAGAACTTGTCTCCCTTGGCTATTTCCTCAATGCTTTCTTTTACCTCTAACTTCTCAACAGCAAAATAGGGACATGCTACCAGATATGTCCTCTTACCACCGTCTTCCATAACCTCTATTCCTTTAGCTTTTTCCTTGGAATGCCGGCCATCAAAATCAATTACATCCAGAGCTTTTTCAATATGCAATTCCCTGGGATTTCCATCATCATCTATCCTGTTCCAGTCAAAAACCCGGTAGGTAGTATCTGAATTTTGCTGAATTTCGCATATCACTATTCCGGCGCCAATAGCATGAACCATCCCTGCAGGGATATATAGTACATCTCCATTTTTAACATCTACAGAACACAGGTAGGGTTCCACGTTGCCTTCAACAATAGCCTTTCTAAATTCTTCAGGTGTTGTTCCTGATTTTATTCCAAAATAGAGATGTGCGCCAGGCTCTGCATCTACAATATACCACATTTCAGTTTTTCCTAACTCTCCATTTTCCTTAAGAGCCGCATACTCATCATCAGGATGGACCTGAACCGATAATACATCAGAAGCATCCAGCATCTTAATGAGTAAAGGAAATTTTTCTATGTGCTTATCTTCGAGGCTATCTCCCAATAAACATCTGCCAAACTTTTCAATAAGTTCATCTAAGCTTTTTCCTTTATATCTGCCATTGGAAACTATACTGGTTCCATTTTTATGACAAGCCACATCCCAGCTTTCACCGATTTTATCACCTGTCAGCTGCCTGTTAAATAGTTTTCCTAATTTCTGCCCACCCCAGATTCTCTCCTTCAAGATAGGCTCAAACAACAATGGATATAACAAGATACCACTCCTCGCTTGTAATTCATAAGTATTTATTTATACTAACATTTTACTCTATGATTATCTTTTAATTATCTATTCATTATAAATGAAAAAGCCTAAAATTTAAAGGATAAATTTAGCTCCCGCCACATAGGCGGGAGCTATATAAGATACTTATAGATAAATCTTATTCATTATTTTCTTCAGCAGATTTCTTTTTATCAGAATCGTTCTTTTTATTACCAGAGTCATTCTTTTTAGATCCTCCTGTGAAGATTCAGCTGGTTGTTTTGGTTTTTCCTGCTCAGATTCATTCTGCTGTTTAGGCTTTTTCTCATTGCCTGCTTCCTGTTTTTTATTGTTATTGTCTTTAGGCTCCTCTTCTACAGTCTCTTCGGGCCTTTTCTTGGTACCTACCCGCTTTCGGCCTGTAACGGCAGGATAGGTGGAATTAGTTTCCTTAATCCTGTTTATTTCCTTACCATTCTTATAATAAACCCTATAGGACACTGCCTTTATCCGGGGGCGGGATACAATTTCTACTATCTCTTCCCCTTCATATAAATTAGGATCCTTGACTATCTTATACTCAGGTACTTTACTGCGGCCAGTCTCATAGCTTACGATCTCAATTTTATCATACTCCTCAGAGGGTTTGCCGTATATCTCTACATGGAGTCTTCCACCTGAAATATATCGGGTTATAAAAATAGGGGTATCCTTGTTATTTCTAAATTTAAAATCTGCATAAGGATAGTTCACAGTAGCATCGGTTCCAATTGCTGTATAAGTAGAAGGTATAGAGTGGGGCAACCTTTCTACTATCTCCAAGTCCGCCCTTAAAACTGCACCGTATAATGTAGTGGAAGACTGGCAGTTGCCTCCCCCGGGCTCATCTTCAAATCTATTACCATCCTTTATTACTGCTGCAGGTTTGTATCCCTGAGCTGCGCCCCTGGGACCGGTAGCCTCATTAAAGGAATATACCTCACCGGGATCCAGCCGTACATTGTAATAGGCTGAGGATGAAAGACGAATATTGTGATTACGATTACTATTATCCGTCAACTTGGTTGAATAATAAGCTATTCTTGAAGTCCAGGTTTGCACTTCCTCCAGAGTATATTGGGGGTGCAATTCCTCTATTGGAATCTCATAGGGCGTAAAATCGCCAGCATCTACCTTGGCGGTTATATCCTCCATAGTTTTATCGGTTAACATGCCTTTACCAATCTTTTCAGCAGTAAAGCTAAATTTTTCCTTTTGATCAGGATTAAACTCTATGGTTGCATCAACAGGCTCTTCGTTTATTTCTTTAGCAATTGCTTCTACTTCATCCCTAAGCAGGGAAACATCATAGGTAAGGGTTGTTTGAAATTTCCTGGGCTCTGTTGAAGTATAATAAATTTCCTTAAGCCTATCAACAACAGTACCCTGCCTACCAATTATATAAGCTTCTTCAATAATTTCCTCAATGTTTATTTGAGCGTTGATATGCTGATATCCATATTCCCACCTTTTATCTTCGTGGGTCAAGACTATCTTTATCTGATCCAGTTTGGGCTGGTTATGAGCCTTGACTGCAGACAACCCTTCCTCTTTTGTCATGCCTTCCAGAGAAATACCATCTACCTCTACCCCGGCATAGAAGGTGTCTATGTTTAGTATCTGATAAATATACGTAGCAATCCATCCAATAGCTACCATTAAAGCAACTATAATTAATGTCAGGAAGGCCTTGCCTACTATATTTATCATTTTAGTCCTTGTTCTAGCTTCCATTCACGCTACCTCCATCGGTACATATAATTGCCATATTTAATCATAAAGTATATACCTGAAAAAGTAAATAGACTAAATGGCAGAATTGAAAAAAAATTAATACCTTGAAGTAGATATGTAACCAAATTAACAGTTTTTTAACCCAATTTTAGAATCTTGTAACAACTTATTTATATTATTAATAAAACACACCCTAAAAAGGGCGCGTTTTATATAACTACACAGTATTGATGGTGATCTCAATAATCTTATTCTTGTCAGTAACCTTGTCCAATATCTCCCTGGTTATTGCCTGACCTTCTTCCACTAACACATTACCTGAGTTATCCAGAATTGTCTTTTTAGCTCTTCTGCCTATTAGGAACTGCCTTTGCTTTTCTTCAAATAATTTGGCACTGCTAATATACTGGGGCTTATTCTCTTCCTGTTCTATCATTGCATCTTTGATCACCAAAGTATTTGTACCGAAGGAAACTATTTTAGGATTATCCATAATAATAGGGCCATTTACTCCTTCCAGATCATAACGAAGGATTTTTCCATTATCCTGATTGACATAGTATTCTAAAACCATCCCCAAATTTTCACCTTTTTCAGTAAAGACCCTGGCACCTATGATCTTTATATCTTTTTCAGCCAGCTCTATTGCATCCTGGACTTGAGACAGCATGATAAGATCATCTGCTTTCCTAATTGTAATAGCATCCTGACCTATAGAAAGGACCTTGTCAAAAGGGATTATCTTTGCACCAAAATACCACTTATCATCCATTACCATGAGATATTTAACACTGGCTTCAAGAGGATCTATAAGTATTTCCCTTATCTGTCCCAGTTCTTTGGCTTCTTCAACACTTATTAAAGGAAGTCCTACTATATCATGGGCTTTTTTCATACTACCCCCACCACTTAATATTTTTTTATCATCTATTATAAAAATTCAACTCTTATCATTTTACAACTAGCATACTTACAATTGCACACTAAATTTCATTCATCTTATATGCTAAGGTATATAAGGAATCACTTAAATGAACATTTTCTACTGCAACATTGTCAGGTGTTCCCACATCTATAGGAGCAAAGTTCCATATGCTTTTTATACCACATTCTACCATTGCATCGGTTACTTCCTGGGCCTTATTCTTTGGTACACAGACCACTCCTACGTGAATATCGTTGTTGATTATAAAGTCTCTCATTGTATCTATATCCAGGATCTGAATTCCTCTAATGGACAAGCCTATTAGTTTAGGATTAACATCAAACATTGCCTTTATGGTAAAACACTCTCTCTCAAAGCCTACATAGCTAGCCAGGGCCTGCCCCAGGTTGCCCGCCCCTGCAATAATGACATTATAGTTTTTATGGAGTCCTAGAATCTTTCTTATCTCATTACAAAGTTCACTTACGTTATAACCATATCCCTGTTGTCCGAATCCACCAAAACAATTGAAATCCTGACGTATCTGAGAAGCAGTTAATCCCATTTTATCACTTAATTCCCTTGAAGATATCCTTTGTACCCCGTTTTTCTCCATATCTTTTAAGTATCTGTAATACTTGGGCAATCTTCTTATAACCGCTTCTGATACTTTATTACTCTTTTGCATAGTCCTACCTCCCTAACTTTTATGCACAGTTACACATGCTGAAACATATCACCCTATGCATTGTTATTTTTTTAACGATTACATATCCATTCTACATTTAAAAGTTGAACTTGTCAATTTGCACAGTATGCCTACCAATTTAAAGCTTTCATTTTTTATAATTTTCTGCTATCATTAATTCTATGCAATTAACTGTATTTATTAATAATCAAATTATACCATTTAAAAACAATTACTTATACTTCATATAAAGCTATTTAAAAAATTGCTTTATTAACCTGGTATAGTATAGATTAGTTTGTTTTTGTCTTGGGAGGCTGAAAACCATGATAGTTCTTGCTTGTGATAAGGTCACCAAATCATATGGAATTGATATAATTTTAAACCAAATAACTTTTAGTGTCAACGCTAGACATCGTGTAGGTGTTGTGGGAGGTAATGGGTCTGGAAAATCCACTCTTTTTAAAATCATTGCTGGTATTCTTCCCATGGACAGTGGTGAAATCTATAAGGCTAAGGACACTACTTTGGGCTATCTACCACAAGATACAGTGTTGGAATCTGAAAACACCATATGGAATGAGCTTATGCAGGTCTTTACCCCTTTACTGGAACAAGAGAAACTTTTAAGGAAAATGGAACAGCAAATGGCCGACTATGCTTCTATGGATGAAGCCATGTATTCCAGGTTGCTAAATGAGTATTCCAAGCTGCAGGAATCCTTTGAAGAACAGGGGGGATACAGCTATGAAAGTTATATAAAGGGAGTACTCATAGGTCTTGGTTTTTCACCTGAAGAATTTCATATGCCCATCCCCCATTTAAGCGGTGGTCAAAAAACTCGGGTAGCCTTAGCAAAAGTCCTTCTGGAAAAACCAGACCTAATGTTACTGGACGAGCCTACTAACCACCTGGATTTGGATGCTATCCAATGGCTGGAGGATTATCTTTCAGCATATCCTGGAACTATTATGATTATCTCTCATGATAGATATTTTCTCGATTCACTTTGTAATAATATATTGGAAATAGAGAATACCACATGCCGGCTATATAAGGGAAACTACACCAGCTACCAAAAACAAAAATCCCGATGGATAGCACAGCGTGAAAAAGAATACGGTCTTCAGCAAAAGGAGATTGCACGCCAGCAGGAAATAATAGAGCGCTACCGGTCCCAGGGCACTGAAAGAAGTGTTAGGGCAGCGGAAAGTCGTCAAAAAATGCTTGATAAGATGGAAAAAGTAGAGAATGTCTTATATGCTGACAAGGTACGATTTTCCTTTGATGCAGACAGGCAAAGCGGTCAGGATGTATTGATGGTAGACTCCCTTTCAAAATCCTTTGAAGACAATCTTTTATTCCACGACATAACATTTAACCTCCGCCTTGGAGACCGGGTAGCCATTATGGGACCAAATGGATGCGGTAAATCTACTCTCTTTAAGATTATACTAGGTCAGATACCTCCCACATCAGGGTCTGTCAAAATAGGTACCGGGGTTGAAATTGGATATTATGACCAGGAACTGACCAGTTTAGATCCCAATAAAACCGTTATAGAAGAGCTGTGGGACAGTTTCCCTCAAATGACGGAAACTGAAATACGAAATGCCCTGGCAGCCAGGCTTTTTAAAGGGGATGATGTTTACCAGCCTGTAGCATCTCTAAGTGGAGGAGAAAAAAGCCGGCTAATCCTTACCAAGCTGGTGCTGGCAAACAACAACTTTCTTATGTTAGACGAGCCCACCAACCATTTGGATATGCCCACCCGCGAAGAACTGGAAAGAGCCTTGATAGAATTCCCTGGAACCATCTTCATGATTTCTCATGATCGTTATTTTTTAAATAAGATTGCCACCAGGATTTTTGTTCTGGAATCAGGAGAAATTACCGAATATTTGGGTAACTATGATGATTATATAAATAAAAAGAGAGAAATGGAGATTTTGGCTAGTCAAAGCCAGGAAGAGACTCCGGAACTTACTAAGACGGCTCTGAAAGAACAGCGCCGTCGCCAGAGGCTGGAAAGTCAGAAAGCAAGAGAGGAAAAAGAAAGACTGGAATTCTTAGAACAGGAAATTCATCGCTTAGAACAGGAAATAGAAAATTTAGAACTTGAAATGGCAAATCCCAAACTGTATGAGAATAAGGAAGAAATGTTAAAAGTCCAGCAACAATATGAAAAGGCAAAGAATAAGGTTGATGAACTTTATATGAAATGGATGGATTTAGCATAAAATATAAAAAGCTGTTGCTAAACTAATTAATCCATCACATCGTGCTATTTCAATAAGCTTTACACAATCGGATAATGGCTATTGATCGTTCGCTTCATCATTGATTTGGACAAAACTAAGGCTTATTTCACTTGAAAAGCCTACCGCTTCCAAACCGGCGTCCTGCCGGTGGAAGCTGCCTCAGCATCCTGCTTCTGCTAAGGCTTTTCTTCGTTCCATAAGCCAAGTTTTCTTCGCCAAATCAACAAAGGCGCTTACTTATCAATAGCCATTATTATATTACTTGTAAATGAAGTCTATTAAATTGGCGAGATATACTATTTTAGCTTAGCAACAGCTCTTTGATTGAATCAGTTATGCATTCATCTTTGTATAGTTTAACAGTCCTCCAGCCAGTATGATTTCCTTCAGCCTTGGAGATAAGGACAGCATAACTTCGATATCCTTATTCTTTGTCACATTTCTAACAATAAGCTTGTCTCCTGCTTTTATCTGGGATACTGCATCTTCAATAACCAGTTTATCATCCTGATCAATATCATCATAATCCTCTTCATTGACAAAGGTCAGAGGTAATATTCCAGAATTTATTAGGTTGGCCATATGAATCCTGGCGAAAGATTTAGCTATAACCCCTTTTATACCTAAATACAACGGTACCAAGGCTGCATGCTCACGGCTGGAACCCTGACCATAGTTGTGCCCAGCTATGAGAAAACCCCCTCCTGCCTCTTTGGCCCGTGCAGGGAAGCCTGGATCTACAGGGGTGAGACAGTAATCCGACAGGTAAGGTATATTAGACCTGTAGGGTAAAAGCTTAGCGTTAGATGGCATTATATGGTCGGTGGTTATATTGTCCTCCATCTTTAATAATACCACTCCCTCCTCCTTATCAGACATTGGAGTGTTGATGGGGAAGGGTTTAATATTAGGTCCTCTAACCACCTCTACCTTATTGCCATCTTCAGCTGGAGGTATAATGGAATTGTCGTTTATAATAAACTCCTCTGGCATGGTAATATCTTTAATATCCTCATAATCTGCCACATCCTCAGGATGAGTCAAATATCCTGTCAAAGCAGTTGCAGCTGCTACCTCGGGACTGGTCAGATAAACATTAGCACTGGGTGTTCCACTGCGGCCATAGAAGTTTCGGTTAAAGGTTCTAATGGACACAGCATTTGAGGCAGGTGCCTGACCCATACCTATACAGGGTCCGCAAGCACTTTCCAATATCCGTGCACCTGCGTCTATTAAATCTGCTAAAGCACCATTTTTTGCTAGCATGGTGTAGACCTGTTTGGATCCTGGCGCTATTACAAGGCTGACATCTGGGTGTACTGTTTTACCCTTTAGGATTCTGGCCACCTTCATAAGATCCAGATAAGATGAATTGGTGCAGCTGCCAATTGCTACCTGATCAACCTTTATTGCTCCCACATTGCGAACACTGTCTACATTGTCGGGGCTATGGGGTTTAGCTACCAAGGGTTCTATTTGGCTTAGGTCAATCTTAATTTCCTCATCATACTGGGCATCCTTATCAGCTGATAGTTCCACCCATTCCTCTTCCCTGCCCTGAGCCTTAAAGAATTCTCTGGTTATCTCATCACTTGGAAAGATGGAAGTAGTTGCTCCCAGTTCGGCACCCATATTGGTAATGGTAGCTCTTTCAGGCACAGTTAGGGTCTTTACACCCTCGCCAGCATACTCCATTACCTTGCCTACTCCACCCTTTACTGACAGGCGCCTTAAAACTTCCAAAATAATGTCCTTTGCAGATGCCCAAGGATTTAGCCTGCCCTTTAGCACTACACGGCAAACCTTAGGCATGGTTAAATAATATGCACCGCCAGCCATAGCCACGGCTACATCAAGGCCACCAGCGCCTATAGCAAGCATTCCAGCTCCTCCACATGTAGGAGTATGACTGTCGGAACCTAATAGAGTCCAACCAGGCCTGCTAAATCTCTCCAGATGTACTTGATGGCATATACCATTACCCGGCCTGGAAAAGTAAACTCCATGTTTTGACGCAACTGTTTGAATGTATTTATGGTCATCGGCATTTTCAAATCCAGCTTGTAGCGTATTGTGGTCTATATAGGCTACAGATTTCTTTGTCTTTACCCTGGGTACCCCCATGGCTTCAAATTGCAGATAAGCCATGGTTCCAGTAGAGTCCTGGGTTAAAGTCTGGTCGATAGAAATGGCTATTTCCTCACCGGGTATCATTTTGCCAGCTACCAGATGGCTTTCAATAATCTTTTGCACTATATTTTTGCCCATGTTCAACCTCCTCAATTTAATAAATATACAAAAATAATGACTATACAGGATATTATAAAATATATATTCACATTAGTCTTTATTTTATACAACAACACATTCCCTGTCAATAATACATCAGGTTACCCTTTTCAACCCAGTCAAATAATGATATAATATGGAAAATGTTATTATTTTTTGGAGTTGGAGGGGGACATATGGAGTTTGGTAACGATTTCATTCAAAAAAGATTAAAACTTTTTGTAAAAAACCCTTTTCTTACAGCTACACTTTTTTCACTAATAATTTGTATAATAATAACCCTAATCTTAAGATTGAATATTATACAGTTTATTGTGATGGCAGTATTAATGACTTTTGCTATTGAATCAATGACCTATATCTTGATTAAGGACGCCAGTGGTAAACTTGAATCGGTAACCTACATAATGCAACGTATAAAGAATAAGGATCTTAACCAAAGCCTGGATCTTGATCAGTTTGAAGGCTTGGAGTCTGTAGCCATGGCCTTTAACAATATGATAGATGATCTTCGTTCCATAATGGAATCCCTTAAAACAATATCATTGGAACTGGTACAAGCCTCGGATCTACTAAACACCAACTCGGACAGAATCCATGTTTCCATGGATGAAATGGCCACCACCATGGATGATATAGCTCATGGGGCTTCTGAGCAGGCCAGTGAAGCAGAAAGAGGAGTAGACCTTATTACCAGCCTGTCTAATCAGATTGATCTTTTGCTAAAAAATGCTGAAGGGGTGGCAAAGGACTCAGAAAATATGAGACAACTGAATGCTCAGGGCCTGGAAACCGTTGAAACTCTGAGACTGGCCAACAAGCAAAGCGCTAATACTGCACAAGAAGTATTTCAGTTTATTTCCTCATTTATAAATGAATCCAAAAACATTGAGGAATTTGTTACTACCATTAATAACATTGCAGAACAAACCAACCTGTTGGCACTGAACGCAGCTATCGAAGCAGCAAGAGCCGGCGAAGCTGGAATGGGATTTGCCGTTGTAGCCGATGAGATTAGAAAACTTGCTGATAATAGTAAACAGGCCACAGAACATGTAGAAGAAATAATAGAAAATATTCTCAGGGAAGCTGACACCGCATCTTCTATGATAAATAACATGGGCGAAGTGGTAGAACGTCAGACTGAAGCAGTTGATAATACCACAAACATCTTTAATGTTATTGCTAACAGCATTGAAAACATAACCAATAGCATAAATGAAGTTACTGAGTCCATAGCTGTTATGGAAAAAGATAAAAACGAGGTTACAAATGCTATTCAAAATATTTCAGCTGTTTCCGAGGAAGCAGCTGCTGCCAGCCAGGAAATTGCAGCCAATGCCCAGGAACAGAAAAACCTGATGGATAAAATGGCCGCTTCTTCCAGAAACTTAAATCAACTGGCTCTTGAGCTACGTAGATATGTACAGGTGTATAAGATTTAAATGCATAAATATACCGGGTATTTTAATACCCGGTTTTTTGTTTTATCCTTTATTTTTATTGTATCCCTTAATTGATATCCAAGACTATAAAATCATAATTTGATTCCAGGCTCCTTACCACATCTCCGTCAATTTTATTGTTCTTAACCATATCCCATAGAATTTTCATTATCTGATTTTTTTCTAACCTGTTTCTATAAGGCCTGTCCTCAGATAAGGCAGTCACTATATCTGCCACTGCCATCACCCTGGAGCCTAAATCCAGCTGGTTTCCCTTTAAATGAAAGGGATATCCGCTACCATCCAGTCTTTCATGGTGAAAGGCAGCCCAGTCCCGAACCATATCCATAGTATTCAATCGATCAATCAAATAATAAGTATAGTAGGAATGCTGCTTAATAATCCTGTATTCCTCAGCTGTTAACCCCCCATTTTTATGCAGTATGGATGTTGGTATAGAAAGCTTTCCTATATCATGAAGCTCTCCGGCTATCTCCAGCAGAAAAACATCTTTATCACTCATGAACAGGGTCTGTCCCAATTTCCTGGATATAGAGGCTACTCTCTTTGAATGGTTAGAGGTAAAAGGACTTTTTCTGTCAACTATATCACCACACAGGATCGCGAATTGGCGAATATCCTTTTCATAGGCAATACTCTTTCTTCCAAACTTTTTCTGCCACAATCTAAAATGAGCATACTCATTATCTATATCCAACCAAAAAGCTTCCTTTTCCGCCAGCTCAATAAAGCAGTCAACTATTTTAGGATTAAACATAGTTCCGGAAAACTTCTTGATTTTGCTTATAATATCCACTGTTTGATCAAGTATATACTGGTGGGGATCAATCAACACCTCTATCCTGTCGGCCAGGGCTATGATCTGGGCTTCTATGGGAACTATTTCACCATTTAGCTTTATAATATCCTTAAATTGGGTATGGTGGTGTTTTACAATGGATCTTGTATCCTCTAGCAAATCCACTTTGCTTAAAAGCTTTTCCCCATCAACGGTATGCCTTGATAGAATAATTTCGTCTACTATAAAATTTCTGGCTTCCTTCTTCTTTTCATCGGAATCAATACCAATATCATGTAGGAAACTTGCTAACACCAGATTAAATGCATCCTCACCAGGGTATAACTCCTGAAATATCCTATAGGCTATATAGGCAACCCTCTGCCCATGATGATAGACTCCATCTTCCATTAGATCAACTGATACCGATAACATGTTGGCTAGATCCAGTAAATTAACTGTCATAATTTTTCCTTCTTCTTGAATATCGATTTTATTTCTGATATCAACCTTATTGATAAGACTTTCTAACATTGCTTTATGCCTCCAATAAAAATAGTCATATATAATGACAATAGTTTGCCACATTACCTATATATACCACAATTTTTGGTGAATTCCACAAGAAAATCAATGAATTTTTATTAATTCTTGAGCTTTTAAAAAGGATTATTAAGTGTATAATATTAAATATATGTCTTTTTATTCATTATAATATTCCTAGTTCTATGAATTGACCGACAGAGCTGGATAGTACTTTATAATGCAGCAAGTGTAGTTGGATAGTGAAAGGAGAAGCTTACTTGAGTACTGTATCGGTTAACAAAGATATAATTTTCGATGATATTGATAAAGTTATAGAAATATTATCTACAAAGGACGGATATACACGTTCGTCTGCTTTTCAATGGAGCAAGGTCAGCCCTAGGGTCCATCGTCTTTTGCTTGAAAAAATCGCCCAGGAGTTGAACCTTCCCAACCCTAGATTTATTGCATCTAAGGATCTGGAAAAACATCGTTATAAATTTCTAAATGATACTCCCTTAAATGGACTTTATTCCTATTATAAAAACGGTTTTCCCAGAGAAAAGGGAGTCCACATAATAACTAATGTATGCAACCAGCTGGGTATCCCCCAGGTCAGTGTTGATGAATGGATAGAGTTTATAGGGAACAACAATATTTTTTCTTGGAAAAACATCCCCAAAACCGCAAGGCGGGAGATAGTACTTAGGGCATGCCATGAGCTGGGCTACCAGCATCCCATTTTCTTTAAAAACGAGGATTTTTCCAATAGGTTTAAATTTTTAAAGGGCCGTACCCTAACGGGTTTCTATAATTATTATAAAAATAAATATAACGATATTCGCGGCAGTGTTATCATAAATATGTGTCATGATCTGGACATAGAAATAACCCAGGATGACTGGATCTCCTATATAACTGATTCCTCTATAACCATATTCTGGGATGTTATTCCCCATGATATAATTCGCAGTATTTTATTTAAGGCAGCTAATTATCTTGGTTATGATAATCCTAGAATGATGTCCACAGAAGATCTAAAGGTTAGTATTCCCTTTCTAAAGGGAATGAGCCTTTACAGCTTTGCTTCCCGCTTTTTTGGTTTAAACCGGGGCGGGGTACGCAGCATCGACTATATATGTGATGTCTATGGGGTGCCTGAACTTACTTATGAGGAATGGCTAAATGTAATCTCTTATCAAAAGAACTTTAAATGGGAAGCAGTCCCCGAACCCTATATTGGCCGTATTTTACAGGAAAAAGCCAGGGAAATGGGCAAGAGCAATCCTCGCCTGCTTAAACATGAGGATTTAAACACCCCTACAGGCTTTATTAACAACAAGACCCTAACCAGTCTCCATGCTGCCTATTCCCAAAAGGCTGCAAAGGCAGGCATGGACACAATCACATACCTGTGTGGTATCTGTGGCATAGCTCCTCTTTCCATAGAGGAATGGTACAGCTTATTAAGGGAACCTGACACAAAAATACCCTGGGAATCCATTCCTAAGGATGTTAAAAAGAATATAGTTCTATCAGCTGCCAAGGAACTAGGATTTACTAATCCTAGATTCATGGGGTACAAGGACTTTTGCAATACCAGGTTCCAGTTTTTAAACAATAAAACTTTGGGAGGCCTGTATTATAACTATAGTTCAAAGCTGGAGAATGAAGATACACCAGTAGTCCAGTTTATTTGCGATGATCTGGACATAGATAAGCTGACCGTGAACCAATGGATAGATATGATAGCAAACTCTAGTATTTGCCATTGGGAGAGTGTCCCTCTTAAAGTTCAACGGGAAGTAATAATGGGAGCTGCTGTTGAGATGGGTATATTTCATCCCCGCTTGATGGGAGTTAAGGAATTTGATTCTGTAAAACTTGAATTTTTGAATGGCAAAACCCTGGCTGGACTTTACTATCATTATAGTGCCAAAGTAAAGGATGATACAAAAATCACCGACCTTATCTTTGACAGCTTAAATATACCCCAAATTGATATTAATCCAAAAACCGGCAGGTTGACTACCATTGACAGTATGGAGCATAGAAAATACTTTGATAGTAGAGCCAATATTAAGGAGTTTTTTAATACCTACTTAAAGCATTTTGACCTAAAAAGCCTTTGCAGAAAACATGTTATGCTCAAAAATGCAAGAAAGGCGGGAATTTACCGCAAGGGTCTGGTAACGGTTTTGGCGCCTCTAAACCGAAGGCAATACCTGGACTTTGTATTCGATATATTGAAAAATACTCCCAGAGACAGGTTTGGGCTGCGTAAGCCAAGGGGCAGGGGTGACTATCGTTTGCTGAAATCTGATCTATACAAGCTGGCAGAATTGGAAGAGCCAAATGAGGAAGAAGAATGGAAAATTGATCTTGCCAACCTAGATCTGGTTGATATAAAGGATAAAGAAGATGTTATTGATGATCTAAAGTTGTATATGAATATCCTTGATATCCAGATTAAAAAGTTTCATAAGATCCAGTGTGATTATCTTGTATTCTATAGGAATTCATATATCTTTAGTATGCCTATATCCTTCTATCCTGGCGAAATACTTACCTCCAGCAAAGGCTGGGAGTTTGAAGTTGTGGAATGTCGGGATAAAAAGACAAATGATGGGTATATTGTAGAGTTAAAAGCTCTAAATGATCTTTCAGAAGACCAGGTTTCTAAAATAACCACCCTGGCTCGGGATTCAAATAGTAATATACTTTCATCTTACCTGGAAAAAATGGTTAATGATATAAAAAGTGACAATCTTTCTCCCTTGCTGGCAATAGCCTTAGGTTTGAGAAAAGAAAAGCAGCTAACACCTGAAGATATTAAAATGCTACCTGACAACGCCTATTACAACAAGGAGCTGGTAAATAACCTGGCACAAAAGCAGGCTGTCGCTTTAGTCCGTAATATGGATGGAGTAAATAACGCTTTGACTATTGTTCAGGGACCTCCGGGTACAGGCAAAACTACCCTGATCAAAGAGATAGCTCTTCAATACTACTATGAGGGTAAGGATGTTTTGGTACTAGCTAAAACCAATATAGCTGTGGACAATATTCTGGAAAAACTCATAGATGATAATGTAAGAGCTCTGAGGACCGGAAACAATATTGAAGCCAAGTCGGATCTGCCCTATGCCTATACCGTTTCTACCTCTAATCCGGCTTATACATCCTTATTAGCTGGCAAAAATTGTATTGTTCTTGGTACTCCTTTTGGCTTCTATCTTGACAGAAATTATTCAAAGGATAAATTTGATATAGTTATCATCGATGAAGCCTCCCAGATGGACGTGCCTGAAACCCTGTTTAGTCTGCAGTTTGCCGATAAATGTGTTATTATTGGGGACCATATGCAGATTCCTCCTTTTCCAATACAAAATGAAATACTCTTAGAGTATGATCCCTATATTGACCTAAACACCAGGGAAAAACTGCAAAGAAGTATGTTTGAGAATTTAATTACAGATACTAACAGGTATAACAGCGTTTTCTTGGATATAAACTATCGTACCCGGGATCCTCAAATGGTTTCCTTTATATCCGACTTGATTTATGACGGCAGGCTATCTACTAATCTGGATTCGGAATACTATCAGCTTCCCCCTGCACAGCGGAAAAGGAAATTTCCCTCTAATCCCATAGAAATCATTGATACTTCTACGTTTTTAGATCCTAAAGAAAGGATGGAAACCGAGGTTAACTCCACCTATTACAATATGGCTGAAGCCATGTTGTCCGTTAAAAAGGTCATAAATCTATTACAGGAGGGAGAAGCATTAAGAGATATCTGTATAATAACCCCCTATAAGGCTCACGCAGAAAAGCTTAAAGAGATTTTTGAGGAGCAGGCTCACTATTTTTACAGTAACAACCATGACATAAAGAGCTTTATTGAACAAAATATATATACTATAGATTCCTTCCAGGGCAGGGAACAGGAAAACGTTATAATAAACTGGGTAAGAAGCAACTACACCGCCCCTGGCGCCACTACCAGAACAGGATTTTTAAAGGATTATCGCCGTACCAATGTAGCCCTATCCAGAGGCAGAAAAAGGCTGATACTAATAGGTGATTTTGAAACCCTGACAAAGTCTGAAAACATGAAAGTACAATATATTTTCAGCAAAATAAAAAATACGGAAAAAGAACAAAAAATAGTTGTTTAGGCTTAATTATAGAATCAATCCCTTTATTGTGGATATACTATAGGTATAAACAATAAATAGGAGTTGGTTTGATGGATCGTTTATCTCTTATTCTTGTAATAATCGGTGCATTAAATTGGGGTTTGATCGGATTGTTTCAATTTGATCTGGTAGCCTCTTTATTTGGCGGACAAGACGCTATACTTAGCCGAATAATCTATTCTCTGGTAGGCTTGGCAGGCTTATATGCCATCACCCTATTGTTCAGGGATAGGGAAAGAGCTACTTAAACACCCTAATGTAAAAGTAAAAGCAGCTAAATTTAGCTGCTTTTTTGTTTGGTTTTTCCTTTATATTTTATTAATTAAAGCCAGGCCAGGCACTGCATTTAAGTTAAGATCGGATATCTTACCTTTCAAAAGCCTGTAATATCCTGCACAGGCTATCATGGCTCCATTGTCAGTACACAGCAGTAAATTGGGATAATATAGCTTAATTCCCCTCTCCTGGCAGCTCTGCCCCAGCTGATCCCTCAAAGCTGAATTGGCAGCCACACCCCCTGCCAATACCACTTTATCTGTCTTGATATCCTGGGCAGCTTTGATAGTTTTATCCACCAGTACGTCTATAACAGCCTGCTGAAAACTGGCTGCTATATCCTCTACCCTATATTTTTGACCCCTCTGATTCAAAGTATGGAGATAGTTTATAACAGCGGTCTTTAGGCCACTAAAGCTAAAATTATAATGAGGGTCTTTTATATAAGGTCTAGGAAATTCTACAGAGTTGGCATCTCCCTCTTTAGCTAGTTTATCTATTATGGGGCCTCCAGGATACCCTAGCTCCAAAGTTCTGGCTATCTTATCGTAGGCCTCTCCCGCGGCATCGTCCAGGGTTTGTCCCAGTATCTCATATTCACCATAGTCCTTAGCCCAAATTAAATGGGTATGACCTCCAGATACCACCAGACTTAAAAAGGGAGGTGTTAGTTCCTGGTGTGCTATATAGTTGGCACATATATGCCCTTCTATATGATGAACACCTATTAAAGGAATATTCAGTCCATAGGCCAAAGCCTTAGCGGTAGAAACTCCCACCAGCAGTGCACCTACCAGGCCAGGACCATGGGTTACCGCCACCGCATCCAGGTCAGCTAAGGTAACCCCCGCTTCTTCTATGGTTTCGTCAATTATGGGGTTTATGACCTCGATATGCTTGCGGGATGCTATCTCGGGTACCACTCCTCCATATTTTTTGTGCAGTTCGATCTGAGAAGCTATCTTATGCCCCAGTACTTCCCTTCCATTTCTTACAACCGCTGCTGAAGTTTCATCACAGGATGTCTCAATTCCCAATATTATTATTTCATTCTTATGCTTTATATTTTTAACCTTTTCCTTCATTTCACTAAAGTATGTCATCTTTTCACCTTTTCATCTATAGCATTTTCAGTCTTGTTATCTGTTGATCCTTCTCCGTCTGGCTGATTTTAATAACATAATAATAGATAATATAGCCAGGACAGCCAAAGCTGTGCCAAATATACTTAGAATCCTAATAACTGTATCATAAAAAAATGGCTCCGGAACCATCTGAATTAGTATATCCGTTTCTGGATCTAGAATCCATAAATCATTACTAAAGGCTATATAATGAAATCCATTCCAGACTGCAGTAAAGTCCATAGACATTAGTATAAGCAGTACTATGAATAGTACTGCAAATATGGCCAGGACTGTTAGATATGAAATACTTAAAGTTCTCAAGGCTGCTTTGCCTTTAAGCCATAGTAGCAAAACCACAATTAAGCCAAAAAAACCAAAAGAGATCCATCTGAGCCTAAAGCCCAGTGTAAATAAGTCCTTTACATCTACCATATGGTCAATCTCTCTTTGATTAAACACCAGTCGTTCTTTCCCATGTACTATGGCTGATATGTTTAAATCATCCCGTTTATCCTTTAAATAATTTAGCAGCTCCTTGGTCGTGTTTAAAAGATGCTGCTGACTCATTCCCGTAGACTGGGAAATATCCAGTTTCTTATATTCTCTGTCATAGAAATCCATGTCAAAGGCAACCTGCATAATTGAACTTATAAAAAGCCCTGTAATTAATAGTAAAACAGCTGTTATTCCCAACAAGCCAGTAAAAAAACATGAACTTGCCTTATTCAAACCTATACCCCCGCTACACTTTAGTATACTTATTCCTCCACATAATAAGCGCATCTTCTCCGTTATCTGAATAGTATCCCTTCCGAACCCCCACACTTACAAATCCTAGCTTTTTGTACAGATTTTGGGCAATTACGTTGGATACTCTCACTTCCAGGGTCATACCTTCTACCTTAAGACGGGATGCTGTCTCTATCAGCCCCCTCATTATGGCTTCCCCTATTCCCCGGCCTCTATAGTGGGGATGTACCCCTATGTTGGTTATATGGGCTTCATCCAATATAATCCACATTCCTCCGAAACCAACTACAAGGCCACCCAATTCAGCCACCAAATACCGGGCACAATGATTGCCCTCTATTTCAGCTCTAAAAGCCTCGCGAGACCAGGGGGTTGAAAAGCATAACCTCTCAATCTTAAGTACCTCATCTATATCTTCTACTTTCATGGGCCGTATCCAAAGCTCCTCCATAGCCAGCTTCTACCTAGCCTTTCTTAGCAAATTTTTGTTCAGCCTGGGACTTTCTGAGGTAAAAAGGTAATAATTCCGTATAGTTTTGGGCGTCACCAGACTTAAACCTCTCCAATGCGATACATGCAATGGAAGAAGCCCGTTGCGTAAGAAGATTTATTGGTGCCATCAAGGCCTTATCCCCCAGCTCTGCTTTTATAATATCCCAATATACCGCAACTCCATCGCCATTAAACATGACTGGTTCATCATATGTTTTTAGTTTTTGTATCAATTCAACAACCGGGATAGCCATATAATCATCTAAGCGCTGAAGATCACCCTTTGACCGGTATATTGAGGTATATACCTGCTCCCTTCTTGCATCCATAATAGGGCAGATTAAGCCCTCCCTGCTTATCAGGTTATAGGCTAATCCATCCAGGGTAGCAACTCCCAATACCGGCTTATCTACAGCCTGAGCCAAACCTTTTACTGTGGCTATTCCAATTCTAAGGCCGGTAAAGGAACCAGGCCCTTTTGATGCTGCAAAAACATCTATATCGGAAAGCTTTATACCTACACCGTATAACAATTGGTCTATAAGTGGCATTAAATGTTGGGAATGGGTTCTTTCATGATCCAAATAATATTCCCCCACAAGTTTGCCCTCTCTAGCCAGGGCTACGGCAGCCACCATTCCAGAAGATTCAACTGCTAATACATTCATATATCCATCAAGTCCTTTGCAAATTTCTTGTATTCTTCACCTACAGGTTTTATCCTAATAATTCGTTCCTCGCCCTCATGGTCAAGGTTTTTGCCTATCCTTATCTCCAAGTACTCATGAGGACCTAGATCCTCCATCCTCTCAGGCCACTCTACCACTGACACCCCTTGACCATAAAAAAATTCTTCGTAATCTAAATCATACATCTCCTCAGGGTCTGTCAAACGATATATGTCAAAATGATATAAAGGCAGTCTACCAATATATTGATGTAATAAAGTATATGTAGGGCTTGTAATGGGTTCGTCTATACCTAATCCCCTTGCAATGCCCCGGGTCAGTACTGTCTTGCCTGTCCCTAAATCTCCTCTTAGGAGTATGATCATACCCGGCCAGGCCAGTTTACCGATTTTTTTACCTAGCTGTTCAGTTTCCTTTTCACTATAAGTTCTAATTTCCCTCATATCACTATCTCCATATAACATGATTATACCTTTAATCCTTGGAAAACAAAACCGTACTTATTATATCCTTATTTCTTCAGTATAACAAGATATTTATCCAAAAACAACAAAGGAGCCGGAAATCCGGCTCCCTTTATACATTTAATTTAAAAAAGTCTACTGCATACAAACCGGCATCCTACCGGTGGAAGCTGCTACTTTAGCAAGGGAGAAACTTTTTTATAGATCAAAAGAGTTATGACTGATGTAAAGATTGCCTTGATCAGGTTAAAGGGAACAACTGCAAATATTACGTAGGTTTTAACGTCCACTATAAAGTTATTAGCCTTAGTCATTAAATCCATTACAACATCCATTGAATAAAGCTTGGCATATAGGGGGATTAAAACAAAGTAATTTGCAAGGGAAGCCAGTATAATCAGAGAGATGGTTCCCACTACCATTCCTATAAGGGCGCCTTTTTTGGTTCTGTTTTTTATATATATAATGGCTGCTGGTACGGTAAAGCTAATGCCTACTATGAAGTTAGCCAGATTACCGGCACCTCCGGTACCATCATTCTTAAAAATAAAGTGAAGTATATTCTTTATCAGCTGTATTATAATAGATGCTACAGGTCCCAGAGCAAAACCACCTATCAATGCTGGCAGGTCACTAAGGTCAATTTTCAAGAATGCAGGAAATAAAGGTAGTGGCAGCTCCAATAGCATTAATATAAAAGCAATGGCAGATAACAAGGCAATCTTGACTATTCCGTTTAAAGTATATATTTTAGGAGATAAATATTCCTCTTTTATGGATTTTTGGTCTATCATTTTTAATCCTCCTCCAATAAACTTAATATCCCAACAATTAAAATTAATGTCCCAATAATACAAAACTAAACAAATTTACAAAACTCAACTTAACTTAACCAGCTTTCAATATCCTTACAAAACAAAAACCCCCGAAAACTTCGGGGGAATCTATCCATTACGACATAAGATAATCACAAGATCACCACCTTCTCCCATCCAGACTTTAACTGTCGGCCCCAGAATTTCACTGGGTCAATCCTTCATTTCGAAGGAGTCGCGGGCTATACCGCCGGTAGGGAATTCCACCCTGCCCCGAAGGATAATTTATATATATTCAATTGTCACCTATATAATACGTTAGTTACTATAAAAAATCAAGTTAATTTTTTTACTATTCAGGTTTTTTAACAATATTTCCCTCTATTAATACCCAAACAGCTTTAGATCGAAAATCCAAAGGATGCCCGTCAAAGATTACAACATCCGCATCCTTGCCAGTTTCCAGGCTTCCTACCCTGTCTGCTATACCTGTAATCTCGGCGGCATTTATGGTTATGGCCTTTAGAGCCTCCATTTCATCCATACCCTCTTTAACGGCAATGGCAGCACATACAGGCAGGTATTGTACGGGAATGACAGGATGATCTGTCATAATGGCAACTTTCAGTCCAGCCTTGGAAAGAATACCGGGCGCTTTAAAGGACATGTTCTTCAGTTCCACCTTGCTTCGGTCGCTGAGTAGAGGTCCTAGTATTACTTTGGCATTTTCCTCTATCAGATAATCAGCAATCCTATGTCCCTCAGTACAATGTTCTATGGTAATATCAATGTCAAACTCCTTGGCAATTCTAATAGCCGTTAAAATATCATCAGCCCTGTGAGCATGTGCTTTTATGGGAATTTCCCGGTTTAATACCTTGACCATAATCTCCATCTGCAAATCCCGCTCCGGCATCTTATCGGGATCTTCCTTGCCCTTTTCCAGCTTTTTCTTGTATTCCTGGGCTTTTATTAAGTTCTGCCTGAGGATTGCAGCTGTGGCCATACGGGTGCTGGGAGATTTGCGCTGACCATTATATACCCGCTTGGGATTTTCACCAAAGGCAACCTTCAGAGCTAAAGGCTCTTTAAATACCATATCATCCACACGTCTTCCATAGGTCTTAAGGGCAGCGAATTGACCTCCAATGACGTTAGCACTTCCAGGCCCGGTTACCACAGAGGTTATACCACTTTCCCTGGCCTCCCGGAAACAGTTGTCCTCAGGGTTTATGCCGTCAATTGCTCTAAGCTCTGGAGTAACAGGATTGGTAGCTTCGTTTCCGTCAGCACCTTCAAATCCTATTCCATCCTCCCACATTCCTATATGACAATGAGCATCTATTATCCCCGGCATAACCCACATGCCCTGTGCATCAATAATCTGAGCACCTTCCGGCGCTTCTAAGTTTTCACCTACTTGTACAATTTCTTTTCCCTTAATAAGTACATCGCCTTTTTCATATACCTTATGGCTCATGGTAAGAACCTTACCATTTTTAATTAAAATCATTTTATGACCCCCAATTCTTTATAGTTATTTACCATGAAAGCTATACATCTCTCATAGTCAAGGATATTCTGTTTCTTTCTACATCTACGCTTAGTACCCTAACCTTTACTATATCCCCTACCTGCACCACATCCATGGGATGTTTTACATAGCTGTCTGAAATTTGGGAGATATGTACTAAACCATCCTGATGTACTCCAATGTCTACAAAGGCACCAAAATCCACCACATTGCGAACGGTTCCTGTAAGCACCATGTCAGGTTTCAAATCAGTTATATCCATGACATCTGTACGCAGGATTGGCTGAGGCAGTTCCTCCCTGGGATCCCTCCCCGGTTTTTTCAATTCCTCTAAAATATCCTTTAAGGTTGGTATCCCTATGCCTAAGGTGGCTGACAACTCCTCAAGATTCCATGCGTCCATAACCCTTTGCAGCTCTTTTATGCCTCTTGCAGACAAATCCTCCAGGGTATAGCCCTTAATTTCTAGAAGTTTTATGGTGGCATCATAGGACTCTGGATGTACTGCAGTGTTGTCCAGTATATTAGCTGCGCCTGGTATCCTTAAAAACCCGGCACACTGTTCAAAAGTCTTAGGGCCTAATTTACTAACCTTTAAAAGCTGTTTTCGGGAATTAAACTTTCCAATCTCTTCTCTATAGGCTACAATATTTCTGGCAACGGTCTTGCTTATACCTGCAACATATTGAAGCAAAGAAGGAGAGGCAGTGTTTAAGTCTACTCCCACAGTATTGACACAGTTTTCCACCACACCCTGCAGGGTATCGGCTAGCCTTTTTTGGTTTACATCATGCTGGTATTGGCCTACCCCAATGGCCTTAGGATCAATTTTTACCAGCTCTGCCAAAGGATCCTGAAGCCTTCTTGCTATGGATACCGCACTTCTTAAGGCTACATCAAACTCAGGAAACTCCTCGCTGGCAAGTGGTGAGGCAGAATATACAGAAGCCCCCGCTTCATTTACTATTATATAGTAGGTTTGATTATCTGTCTCCTTAATAAGTTCTGCTACCACTATTTCCGTTTCCCTGGAGCCTGTCCCATTACCTATTGCTATTATATCTACTTTGTGCTTGGCAATTAAAGCCTTTAAGTAATCCTTGGCCCTTTCCTTATCGTGATTTGGCAGGGTCATATAGACTACTCCGGTATCCAATACCTTACCCGTTTCATCCACCACTGCAACCTTGTTACCAGTCCGATAACCGGGATCTATTCCCATTACTATCTTACCCTTTATGGGAGGCTGAAGTAAAAGATTATTAAGGTTCTCTCCAAAAACCTTAATAGCCTGTTCCTCGGCTTTTTCCGTTAGTTGACCTCTAATCTCCCTCTCTATGGATGGAGCGATAAGGCGTTTGTAGGAATCTTCAATAGCTTGCTGCATATAGGGAAATACTATGCTTTGCCTGTTGCTTATTACCATATCCTCAATAAGGCTTATTATAGCCTCTTCATCTACTTCAACTTTTACGCTAAGATAGTCTTCCTTCTCTCCTCTATTTATGGCTAAAACCCTATGGGGGACTATTTTCTTCACAGCCTCACTGTATTCATAATACATTTCATAGACTGACTGCTCCTGGGGATCTCCCTTGGTGACCAGCAAACCATGCTCAAAGGTATACTCCCTTATGGCCTTTCTTAAGTCTGCATTATCCGATAAGACCTCAGCTACAATATCCATAGCACCCTGTAAGGCCTCCTGGGAGGTATTAACCTCTTTGTCCGGGTCTATATAGGAAGCAGCTAGCTCTAGCATGTTACCTGCCATAAGCTGCTGGGCATAGATTATATCTGCCAGAGGTTCCAGCCCTTTTTCTTTGGCTATGGTAGCCCGGGTTCGCCTTTTGGGGCGATAAGGTCTGTAGATATCATCAAGCTCTGTAATGGTGCTGGCCTTTTGTATCTTTTCCACCAAGTCATCGTCTAACTTCCCCTGTTCATCTATAAGCCGGATAATCTCCTCCTGCCTGGCCTTAATATTTCGCAGATATACAAGCCGGTCATAGAGATTGCGAAGCAGTGAATCATCCAGACCACCAGTAACTTCCTTTCTATATCTGGCAATAAAGGGAATGGTATTTCCCTCATCTATCAAAGTAACAGTGTCTTTGACCTGTTTTTCCTTTATTCCTAGCTCCTTGGCTAGCTTTGCAATAATGTCATTCACCAATAAATTCCTCCAAACATTAAACACTAATTCTGCTTCAATAGATTAATATATATATTAACATATTTTCTTTTTTTTTGAATATAATCCATTAAAAGAAAATCCTATATATTACTC
>JAAYGY010000066.1 GCA_012735575.1 Clostridiales bacterium | reverse complement strand
GTCTGGATACGGACCCAGATAAGCCTGGCTTTAAGCGTATACTTATGAGGCCTCAGCCTGGCGGTGGTTTAACATATGCTCAGGCTGAGTATAAGAGCTTGTATGGCAAGGCAGCCATTAAGTGGGCTATAGAGGGTGACAAGATGGTTGTGGATATAGAAGTGCCTCATAATACAACAGCTCATGTGGTCCTTCCAGGAGCTGATCCAGAGGCTATAGATGGAGATGGTATAAGCTTTATAGCCTGCTGTGGCGGAAGTGAAGCCGAGATAGGTTCAGGGGTTTATCGATTCGTTTATCCCTATAAGGAATAACAGTCATAATAAAGCAATAATTAACCCCTTGTACTAGTTCATTTCCCAAACAGGAGTCCTGCCGGTGGAAGCTGTCTCGGCTACGGTTTTTCTCCATTCCATAGGCCAGGTTTTCTAAAGCCAAATCAGTCAAGGAGTCCACTAAATAAAAATCATTATAGATATAGTGATCTAAAGGTGGAACTAGTAAAACTGGTTAAACTAATTTCATAGAATATGGAGAATGGGCGGTTAAGATAAGGCAAACAAACTAGAAATAAAAGTGAATAGAATAGAAATAAAAGCAAAATTATATCGGGAAAGAGTTTTTAAAATTTCTTTCCCGCTATTTTTTTCTTACCAAATTTGCTAAAAAAACCATTGCATCCTTCTAAAAAATTGTATATAATTGTTAATGTGTTCATATAGTAGTATATAAAAGTAATATATACTTTACTTAAACAGAATTAATTCACTTAAAGAAAGTAAAAATAAAAAGGAAGGAGGGTAAAGCATGATTAAAGTATCAATAATTAAAAAGAATAGAAAACTGAATAATCATGTATTACCCATGCCTTCAAAACCGGTTGTTTTTATCGGGTGCTATAGATAGTTATTGTTTTGCTAATTAGGCCATGGGTAATAAATAATATGCCTGTGGTTTTTTATTTGTATTAGTAGAGAATATTTACAACCGTAGGCCATAGGTCTACGTTTTTTTTAGCTGGATTTTGATAGAAAAGGAGCGGATAAGTATGAATGATAAGGGTGGATGGACTTATCTTTGGCAAATAATGAAGGGAAACCGCATGCGCTATATAGGAGCCATAATAAGCATGATTCTATCTGCAGTATTGTCCTTATTGCCTCCTCTGGTAATAGCATTTACAGTGGATTCTATTATAGGGGATAAGCCCCTGACTGCCTCTCCAGTTGTAATATCAGTTATAGAAAAGCTGGGGGGAAAGAGTGTTTTAGCACAGAATCTATGGATATGCGGATTAGCCTTGGTGATACTTAATATGCTCAATGGATTTTTCCAATTTACTAGAGGAAAGTTATCTGCCCAGGCTGCAGAGGGTATTGCTAAAAAATTGAGGGATAATCTCTTCGACCATTTGCAAAACTGGCCATATGACCAGCATGTTAAGGCTGAGACAGGAGATCTTGTACAACGCTGTACCTCCGATGTGGAAACAGTTAGAAGATTTCTGGCCATGCAACTGGTGGAAGTGGGCAGGGCTATAGTTATGCTTGCAGTTTCCTTGATACTGATGTTTTCCCTTAATGTTAAGCTTACCTGGGTGTCCATGGCTTCAGTACCATTTATATTCCTATTTGCTGCCATATTTTTCTCCAAGGTAAGAGATGCCTTTAGAAAAGCAGACGAAGCAGAAGGGCGATTAACCACTGTATTACAGGAAAACTTAACAGGAATTAGGGTAGTAAGAGCTTTCGGACGGCAGGCATTTGAGGTTGATAAGTTCGATGAAAAAAATGTAGAGTATACAAACCTTTGGTACAGACTTAACTGGCTAATGGCATTATATTGGTCTTCTTCTGACCTGTTGATTATGGCACAAATAGGTACGGTATTAGTGCTGGGTGTATACTGGGCTGCAATAGGAGAGTTGACCTTGGGTACCCTTCTTGCCTTTATGAGCTATGAAGGAATGCTTTTATGGCCTGTACGTCAACTGGGAAGAATCCTTACTGATATGGGTAGAACCCAGGTTTCATTAAGCAGGATTAAAGAGATTATCGATGCACCCCTCGAAGATATGAATGAAGACGGCTTAACGCCCCCCATGGATCGGGATATTGAATTTAAGAATGTATATTTCGAATATGATGAGGGCCGTCCTGTACTCAAGGATGTTTCTTTCAAGGTAAAGGCAGGCCAGACAGTAGCCATTCTAGGATCAACAGGTTCAGGCAAGTCTTCTTTGGTTCATTTACTTCAGGGCTTATACGACTATCAAAAAGGTTCTATTACCATTGGTGGAGTGGAACTGAAGGATATAAATAAAAAATGGTTGAGGCGTCATATAGGAATTGTGCTGCAGGAACCTTTCTTATTCTCAAAAACCATAAAGGAAAATATCGCCTTAGCCAGAAAGGATGCAACTGATAAAGAAATTTACAGAGCCGCGCGTGTAGCAGCCCTTCATGACGTAATAAAGGAATTTGAAGATGGCTATGACACTGTGGTTGGAGAGAGGGGAGTAACCCTGTCAGGAGGGCAAAAGCAAAGGGTGGCCATTGCTAGAACCCTGATTCTTAACAGTTCCATTCTTATCTTTGATGATTCTCTTAGTGCTGTGGATACTGAAACAGACAACGCCATCAGATCTGCATTAAATGAACTAAGTAAGGATGTTACCACATTTATTATATCTCACAGGATTACAACCATATCCCAGGCTGATTTAATCCTGGTAATGGAGGACGGAAGTATAGTACAATCTGGAACCCACGAAGAACTATTGGCACAGGAAGGAATGTACAAACGTATCTGGTCCATACAAAGTGCCTTAGAGGAAGAAATGGAAAGAAATTTAGCATAAGATATGGAGCATATAATTTAGGGATACAATATAGGGTCATAGAAGGAAGGGATAAAGTTGAGTGCACTAAAAGAGCAAGAATATAGTAAATCAGTGGATTTTGGTTTATGGAAAAATTTGTTCCAATATATCAAACCCTATAAAAAGAGAATTATTGCCCTTATAATAGTCATGATTGGATCGGGAGGCATAGACGTTGTCTTCCCATTGATGACCAAGTATGCCATAGATAATTTTATCGTTACGGGTATGCTAAAGGGCTTATGGGGCTTTGCTGCCATCTATGGAGGACTGGTAGTCCTTCAGGCAGTGAATGTGTATTTTTTGATACTTATCGCAGGCAGGATTGAACTGGGACTTAGTTATGATATTAGGAAGATAGGTTTTAAACGCCTTCAGGAGCTATCCTTTTCTTACTATGATAAAACCTCTGTAGGTTGGCTGATGGCTCGCATGACATCGGATGTAGAAAGACTAGGAGCGACTATTGCCTGGAGTTTGGTAGATCTAACCTGGGGTGCGACTGCCATGGTTGGTGGCTTGGCGGCTATGCTCTATATGAATTGGAGGCTGGCTCTAATCACCCTTGTGGTAGTACCTTTTCTGGCAGCTGCAAGCGTCTATTTCC
This sequence comes from Clostridiales bacterium, assembly GCA_012735575.1. Lineage (GTDB taxonomy): Bacteria > Bacillota > Clostridia > Caldicoprobacterales > UBA3941 > JAAYGY01. Next base: position 2,310 of record JAAYGY010000066.1, on the reverse strand, counting down.
AAAAGAATATATTAAATGCCTATAGAAAGGTGAGGAGAACCAACTCCAGAATTACTGGTGCCTTTAACGAAGGTATTATGGGGGCAAAGACCACCAAGACCTTGGTTAGGGAAGAGGAGAACTTAAATGAGTTTAAGGTTCTGACAGGTGAGATGTACAGCTCATCGGTTAAGGCAGCGGTTTTTTCATCCATATATTTCCCCATTGTCATAACCTTAGGAAGTATAGGAACGGCACTGGCCCTTTGGTTCGGAGGTAAGGGTGTACTGGCACAGACCATTGGTTTTGGTACCCTTTCAGCCTTTATAACCTATGCTACTCAATTTTTTGATCCTATAAGGGAGTTGGCAAGGATTATTGCAGAATTTCAAAATGCACAGGCTTCTGCAGAGCGTGTAATGGCCATGATAAATACAGAGCCTGATATTAAGGATACTTCAGAGGTAATTGAAAAGTACGGTACAGAGTTTAAACCTAAACATGAGAACTGGGAGGAAATAAAAGGGGATGTTACTTTCAAAAATGTATCCTTTTTCTACAAAGAGGGAGAAGAGGTACTGGAAGATTTTAACCTTGAGGTAAAAAGAGGGGAGAGTATTGCCCTGGTGGGCGAAACTGGTTCAGGTAAGAGTACCATAGTAAACCTGCTTTGCCGTTTTTATGAGCCTGTGGAAGGTCAGATTTTAATAGATGGTGTAGATTACCGTGAAAGATCACAGTTGTGGTTACAGTCCAATATTGGCTATGTGCTTCAAGCACCTCACCTATTTAGTGGCACCATCAAGGAAAATATACGCTATGGCAGACTGGACGCCACCGATGAAGAGATTATAGAGGCCGCAAAGCTGGTAAACGCCCATAATTTTATTATGAAGATGGAGCATGGCTATGATTCAGAGGTAGGCGAAGGTGGAAACCGCTTATCTACCGGGGAAAAACAACTAATATCCTTTGCCCGTGCCATTATAGCTAACCCAAAGATCCTGGTACTGGACGAAGCTACCTCATCTATAGATACAGAAACTGAACAGATGATCCAGGATGCCATACACAAGTTATTGAAAGGACGCACCAGCTTTATCATAGCGCACCGCCTGTCCACTATCCGGTCAGCGGATAGAATACTGGTCATAAAAGATGGCCGCATGATAGAGCAGGGCAACCACAGGGAGCTTATGAGGCAAAGAGGATACTATTACAGGCTATACACCAATCAGTTTAGGGAAGAGGGGGAAATCAGAGCCCTTAATGCTTAGAGGTTTTGAAATAGATAAACACAATAAACTTAAATGAAAAAAAGGCAGATGAGAATCAGGTTTTTGGTTTTCATCTGCCTTTCTATTGTTGGATGACCTTATTGTAATTGTTTAGTTGACTTTATGTTCATGATAAGATTAGAATAATATAGATGTTGTTTTATATAAATCAAAGAATATGCTAGGAGTGTGAAATTAATTGAAAGTGCTTTGGGAATTATTCAGTGTTTTCTTTCGAATAGGTGCCTTTACCTTTGGCGGAGGATATGCCATGCTCCCTCTAATTCAAAAAGAAGTTGTGGAAAAGAAAAAATGGGCCACCGATGAGGAGGTAATCGATTATTATGCAATTGGGCAGAGTACTCCGGGGATTATTGCTGTAAATACAGCAACCTTTATAGGTTATAAGCGAAAAGGGATTGTAGGGGCCATTGCTGCTACCCTGGGAATTACAGTTCCTTCTTTGATTGTAATCATTACTATAGCCTCTTCCTTTATGCATTTTCAGGATAATAAAATAGTACAGCATGCTTTTGCAGGTATCAGGGTAGGAGTATCCGTACTAGTTTTGAATGCAGTGATAAGAATGTGGAAGACTACAGTAAAGGATTTTGCTGGAGTCATTATATTTGGTTTAAGTTTCTTGCTTATAAGCCTTACTAATATATCGCCAATCATTATTATCATTGCTTCAGCAACTACAGGAATTATACTAACCTATAGAAAGGCGGTTGACAGATGATTTATCTACAGCTATTTGTAGAATACTTTAAAATAGGATTATTTGCCATAGGTGGAGGTCTGGCCACCATCCCCTTTCTTCAACAGCTTGCAGGAAAGTATGGATGGTTTACAACCCAGGAATTAGTAAATATGATAGCCATATCAGAGTCTACTCCCGGTCCTATAGGAGTTAATATGGCAACTTATGTAGGTTTTCAGACTGCTGGCATACCAGGTGCAATTATTGCAGCTTTGGGACTGGAAACTCCATCGATAATAATAATTATCATAATCGCACATTATTTTATGCAATTCGCAGAGCAACCTATTG
>JAAYGY010000065.1 GCA_012735575.1 Clostridiales bacterium | reverse complement strand
GGCCAACAGCCTAACATGCCATGTACTCATCGTCAACAGCTTTCGCGGCATAAACGCTTATGGCAATTGGCTGATTAGGTACCGAATAACTACCGAGGTAATTTACACACTAATTTGGACTTGACTATTAACTGGCATAAAATATATATTGTTTTTGATTGTTTTTTATTAACACCTGTTCTGCGGATACTCCAAAGATTCTATTTATCTCTCCGCTGTCAAATACAGCCTGTGGGGTATCATATATAACTATCTCTCCATTATCCATGAGACAAATCCTGTCCGAATAGGAAAGAGCACTGCTTAGGTCATGTAATACCATAACAATAGTTTTTCCCATATCTTTTAATTTTTTTATTATCTCCAATATCTCAAACTGATGATTTATATCCAGGTATGTGGTTGGTTCGTCTAGAAATACAATATCCGTGTCCTGTGCCAGTATCATTGCTATATAGGCCCTTTGACGCTGACCCCCGGAAAGTTCACATATGTTTTTTCTTACATAACCCTGCAACTCCATGCTTTCTATGGCATTGTTCACCACTAACCTGTCCTTCTTTTGGGGTATACGGGAAAAACCCAAATATGGGAACCTTCCATGCATGACTAAATTATAAACCGTTATATTAGGGGTATCCCTAAGCTGGGGCAGAAATGAAAGCTCTTTTGCCACTTCCTTACTGGACATATCTGCTATATTTTTGCCTTTGACCTGAATTTCTCCCTCAAAAGGTTTCAATATATTAGATGCCGTTTTTAAAAGGGTGGTCTTACCACAACCGTTTTTCCCGATAATAGTAGTTATAGTACCTTTTTCAAAGGAGATATTTATATTTCTAATAACCTCTATATTATTGTATCCTGCTGACACCTTCCTCAATCTAACCATACAACTTTCCTTTCCTGCGTTTTAGTAAGAGATAAATAAAAAAAGGGCCTCCCAGAAAGGACATTATTATGCCCACAGGTATCTCAAAGGGTGCAAACAATACACGGGCTAATATATCACAGCAAAGGGTAAAGATACTTCCAAGAAGTGCACAAACGGGCAGTAAAAACCTATTGTCATAACCAACAAAAAATCTGGCTGCATGGGGTACAATTAGTCCTACAAAACCCAAAAGCCCTGCAAAACTAATAGCACTTCCCGCCAAAAGTGCTGCCAGTCCTAAGAATACAAAGCGTAGTTTGCCCACAGATAAGCCCAGGGATTTAGCTGTCTCATCTCCCAGGGTCAGTATATTCATATCATAACTAAAAACCAGGGCAATAATTAGCCCTGTGATAATAAAAATTGCCGGGTAAGTCATCCTTTCCGTGGTAACCCCTGAAAAACCTCCAATTAAAAACACAGCCCTATCTATGGCAGAATCGGGATGAAGGGTGAGTACAGTATCTGTCATGGCACCAATAAAGCTGGAAACAGCAATCCCCGATAAAACAATAGACATCCGTGATGCACCGGTTTTCTGTGCTATAGCAAAGACTATAAGCACAGCTATAAGGCCTCCTGCAAAAGCAGCCAAAGGTGCCAGATACAGGCTGGCAGGGAAAAAAGCACTAATGAAGACAGTTAGAAAACCCGCCCCTGAATTTACACCTATTATATTGGGACTTGCAAGGGAGTTATTTAACACCGATTGTAAAATAGCACCGGATAACGATAAGGAACAACCAGCCAGTATTGCTGCAATGGTTCGGGGAATCCTTACAAAGCTTATTATTTGGAAGGTCTTTGAACTTGGATCCCTCTGCTTTAAAGCGAGAAGAATTTGACTTAAAGGTATTTTTGATGCCCCAATACTTATGCTTACAAGAGCAGCAGCAATTAGCAATATAAGAAGTAGAGCTATAACCCCACCGTTATAGCTCCCACTATTTTTATTGAAAAATTTCCGGATAGAGAATTTTTGCCAAGTATTCATAGCTTTCACCCCATCTTGCGTTTGGCTTGTAGTGGAACAGATCCTTGGGCAAAACAATGTAGTTGCCTTTTTTTACTGCAGTCAGATTGCTCCATGCTGGGTCTTTTTCTATGCCTTCCTTCAATGCATTGATGGCCTTTTCACTGTCACCCATGGTTACCACAAATATATATTCCGGATCTTCCTCTATGATTATCTCCATGCTCAAGTCCTCTAAAAGGGACTCATGCCTGGCCGCTATATTTCTAGTGCCTAGATCCTCTAATATTTTACAAGCCATATTATCATCATATTTTGCCTTTGCGCCCCTGGACATAGCCCGTATAAACAGAATATCTGAACCCTCTTGATTTTCAACCTTCAGTAAAATCTCTTCTATCTGCTCCTTGACTTTAAGTCCATATTTTTCATATAGGTCTTTGTTGCCGGTTATGTGGGTACATATATCCAGCATCTCCAAATAATCCTCAAAATGTTCCACCTTGAAAAATCCATGGGGAATATTGGCTTTTTTAAGGGTAGCAGCTGCCTTTACGTGACTTTCTATGTCCGGAGATAATAGTACAAAATCGGGGGAAAGATCCAATATTGTCTCCAAATTGGGATCCTTTATGGTTCCCACTATCTCTATGTCCTCAGATAAATCCAAATTTCTCTCACTTATAACATCATTAGTTACTCCTATTAAATCTCCGCCTGCCAAGAGCCAGGTTTCTGCATAGGAGCCTACAAGAGATACTACCCTGCCTGGCTTGTCCTCCAGTACTACAGTATTTTCCAAGGCATCTACAAAGCTGTAATAAACACTATTTTCATTACTTTCTTCTTTGGTTTCTTTATTATTCTCTTGATTGTCTTCCTCATTGATTTCTTGGTTATTGATTACTTCATTGTTTTGATTACTGCCCACTTCTTGTTTTTGGCTATCTTTACTACTTACTGCAGAATCAGCTACACAAGCTGAGAGAAGTTGTGCAATTAGACCGATTAATAATAAAGTTATAATAGTACTCTTTCTAAACATTTAATTCAATACACCTCTTGCCTATGTAATATTATGGGTAAATTTTTTAGCATTCCTTTTATATAATATTACTAGGCGGATGTATTGTAAAATATAATTATATAATTATTGTTATAGGTATTACCTATATGTAATTTTATACTGCCTTATTTTATACTATCTAATACCAGAATCCAGTCCTCTCCTCTTCCTGAAGATGGAGGAAGAAAATCTAATACCCCTTTATTTTCATACATGCCTATGTATACATACTTTCCTGTTCTAGGATCATACCAATTGGCACCTACAAGATTTCCTGATATTTTTCCCATATTTACTTTTATATTAAGGCCGCTGGGGGTATAAATTAGTGCATAATCTTTACCTCGAGTGGCCACCAGATAATTTGCACCTTCATAATTTTCGGCAATAAGGCTTTGATCGGGAACACGATCCAGAAAAGATCTGGATTCCATCAAGGATCTTAAATAAACCATCTGTTTAGCACCGGGCCTAAGGAGGGCAGTTTTCCAATCCATTATAAAATAAGGCACAGGCTCTGTATTCATAGACCATATGCAATGATGTCCATAGGTGTGTCCCATTCCTCCTGCAAAGACTGCCCAGTAAGCCGCCCTTCTTACATCAGCAGCATCAAAATATCCATTTTCAGCTTTGAATCCTATGGGATGATCTTCATAACAGGGTTCAGCATCAAAGGTGGGCTTTACAGGCAATCTATCATAGTCATCGGTTATCATCTTATAGTTTTCATTGTTGACTTTACCATGTCCCGACTGAATCATATTAAAGTCCAACCACTCCTCATCATGAACATGATATGAAGATGAATGCCCACCTGTTGGGTGAAAGGTCATAAGATGTCTGCCCTCATCTCCTTCCTTTAAACCTGCTGCCATGGCATTTATTATGGCAAAGTGCCGGGAAGTTAAAAGTGGCCTGTCCCCGCCTAAAACCCATATAATATTATTATGGTTTTTATATCTGTCTCCTAGCCATTTTCCGTAATTGTAGGCATTCTCTTTATTGAATATGGCAGGACCCCTTCCCCACATCATATTAAATTTATCTCCCCAGGTTGGGAGAAGAGCTATGTATAATCCGTATTCAGCAGCCTTTTCTATTATAAAATCTACATGATCCCAATAGTCGTAGTCATTTGCATCAGCTGAGACATCAGGTAAGCCAGGGTCGTACTCGCCATATTGATTTTTGAGTAAGGGTTTTCTTCCATAGGCATTCCCCGTTGTAACTCCACCAAACTCGGCCAGAGCAACAGCTTGTATTACAGTAAACCCTTGCTGGGATCGGGTTTTTAAATAGTACTCTGCATCTTCCCGGTTAAGCCTGTGAAAGAGTTCCCAGGCGGTATCACCTAGCCAGAAAAAGGGAGTACCATCCACTTTTACAAGAAATCTTTTATTGTCGCTTACCTTTATTCTTTGTAAATTGTTCCTACTCATGATATCCCCTCCCACATATTATCTTTAATCTATCCACTTAAATAAAAGCTATGGCTACATTAATAAAATAAACCTTTTATTAGTATAATTAGCCATAGCATTGATTTACACTATAATTTTGTATAATTATAATTCTGATTTTTGCTTAATGCATTCAGGATGAGTGACGCTGCACTCAATTTTATCTCCTGCCTTCACCCACTCTACCCTTATATCTCCATAGGGTGTGGGAACTTTTCCAGAAGCCTTGTCAACAACGGACGTCACAGGATCCACCTTAAAGGTTTTAAATCCCGACTCCAGGGGTTTTACACCCAAAATATAGGCTTGATAGAAATAAACGGGAATAGCCGACCAACCATGACATAGGCTTCCACCTTTATTAAAATCATTAGCTCCCTTAATTGTCTCCCAAAAGCTGGTAGCCCCATTGTATAGCATATAGCCCCAGTCTTTTTCTATTCTATTAAAAACTACATCAGCATACTCATGGGAATCCTTAAGTAATGCCTCAAATTTATAAAAGGAATGACTTAAGGTGGTTTCAACTAAACCATTATTTTCATCTACCAGTCTTCTTTTCAATATGGGTACCCTATCATCACTGCATGCCCCTGCACATATAATAAGGGCCTGAGTTAGCTCTGCATAGTGGGCCTTGCATCCCTCCCCTACATAAGTAATAAATACCTGTTCCTTTTCATTCCAGAAAGTTTCATTAATAGCTTTTTTTACTCTATCTACATAATTAGTGTAACTCTTTGCCAGCTCCACTTCACCGCAGACCCTGGCCAACTTGGCAGCAGAGTCCAAGGCCATGACAAAGAAGGCATTAAGGGGTGCATCAAACCTTTTGGCTGTTAAACCATTGCCTGTGAATATGTCACCATGATCCAGTCCATCTGCCCATTCATAAAAATGCCAATACCTTTTTCCTTGTGGAGATACCAACAGATCCCCTTCCATATTGCTTATATAAGAATCAATCATAAACTTAACTTTAGGAAACACTGCCTTAACCGGCTCTACCCTGCCACTATAAAGCAGGTGATCAGCCAGCTCTATAATCCACGCCATACTAAAAGATGGAATGGTTATGGATACCTCTGCAGGAGCACATAACTCCAAATAACCATCTTCTTTTAAACCCTTGCCCAATAGGTCAAAAGAAGCCTGTGGAAAATCATATTCACCAAAACAATAATATCCACATAGAGCCTGGTTTCTAGAGTCCATACTGTAAAGGGCCTGCTCCCTCCATGGGGTGTCCTCATAATGCTCGTGCATACATAGATGAAGCGTTCTAATACTTACATCATAAATTTTATTCCACAAGCTATTGTGAGATATAAAATCCCCTTTGATCTGAACTGGATATTCAGTAGGCCTCATACCTGCATAATACAGGACAAACTCATCCTGTATATTACTTATATGTAGCTGTATATAACGGCATCCCATCCTGGTTGTATAGTGGATAAAGTGCTGCCTGCCCTCCTTGCAGATATAACGGTTGGCAAAGTTCCTTCCCCCAACGAAAGTTCTTACCCGAAGATCATCTAGATGCTGACCATAACCTATATCAATTATGGTTCCAGCATTTGCTTTTACCTCAAGCTCAAAAATACCTGACTCTTCCCTGCCTACATCAATAACTAAATATATTCCCTGGTTAGGCTGTGTATGGGAAGGCTTAAACTTGGCTCCAGCCTTTGATGGCAAGCTGCCCTTAAAGCCTGGTTCAAATATATCTTCTAACAATAGGGGTGATAAATAGTCAGTTTGCATTAATTGAGCAACACTTTGTCCCTCTTCCTCAGCTCTTAAAAATTTGCCCTGAGCTATTACACTGGTGTTTAAACTATCCTTAATATCCAGCTTTTTAACAGGCCTTTCCCTAAAGGTGAACTCTTTTTCTGCCAATATCCTATCTCTTATGCAGGCTGGATGCCAATCTTCACCCATCTTATAATCTAAACTGCGCCAATCATCTTCCCTTCGGGCATCATATTCATAGGTAAAGGACAGCTGAACAGTTATCTTGGGGACAGGTCCATTTCTGTAAGGAGCAGATTTACGACAGTAAACCTGTTCACCACTAACAATATGGAGATTCCCTTCATCCAGGACATACCACAATCCTGGCTCTCCTTTTAAATACTTGGAACTGCTTTCCCCCTGATAGTACACCATTATACATAGGGCGTTTTTTCCAGACCTTACAAAGTCTTTTATATCTAGCACATCGTATACTTTATCATGGGGATAATCTGAATACTGACCACAAGCTACAAATATTCCATTTAGCCACACTACATAATCCGTATCTGTGGAAATATATAATTTACAGTTATTTCCCTGGACATAGTCTACATTAAATTCATGTCTAAATTCAGCGTACTGGTTAACCTCTTCCTGCTCCCTATTAGTCCATATCCAGGATGCTCCAAGCTCTAAAACATTATTCACATGATCGCCCCCCAATCTATTCCTTAAGCCCAAATCTTACAAAGCAGTATCCTTCCCTCCAAATAGTATCAGTGTCAGATCTATCAGCCCAGCCCGGCTTATCCGTAAAGCTAGAAGGACCTACAGAATATAATTCTCCATCTATATGATGGTGAGGACCTAGTAGGTTTCGATTACCGGAGAAAAGCTCTATTGATATTCGATTTAGACCCGGCTTTACAAAATCTGTAATATCCACACAATAAGGTGCCCACAATAAAGTTTTTACTGGTTTATCATTTACAAACACCTTAGATACCACAGCATCGGGCTTACCTATGTCTAAGATTAAACTTTGATCTTCTTCTACAGTCACATCCAAATCCTGACCCAATCTAATGGTATCAGCAAAGAAGCAAAATCCCTGTTGGGTCAAATCTCCCTTTGTCACCTTGCTGGGCATATCCACAATCACAAAGGTCCCGTCAGTAAAAACAGCCCGCCTTTCTCCATAACTATAGGGCGATTTGCTAACAACCCCAAAGTCCCCTACTACATAGATACTTTCCAGCTCCACATCAAAGGTCAATTTGTTTATCTCAGTTTCCAGAACATCCTCACCAAAGAGAACATCATAGACTTTTTGAGCTTGATAGAAAGTGCGCTTTAATATAACTTCATTATGGCCTGGCTTTACATGCTCCTTTATATCTACTTTCTTAAAAGCCCTATCCTTCCACCAGCCTTGGTCTTTGTACTCTGCTTGTATTCCATTCACTAATATTTGGAATTCATCAGCAGTCTCTATGGCAAGGAAAAATTCCTTGTTCTTCTCTAGATTCATATCCACTTCAAAGCAAAACTTAAGCTCTATATGGCAGCTGGATTTACGCTCCAATAGAATATCCATAAGCTTAATTACAGGCACTGGTCCCTGCCAGGACCCCTTATCAATCCTATATTCACAATAATCAAGGGTTAAGGAGTTATAGCCAACCTTTTCAATATCCCAGTCTCTACCAAGCTCAATTTTCTTCTCTTTTATATCCTCATTTATATCCTCAATTCTGTTTTTTTGTGACTCCTGCTGGTCAAACAGTAGGATATAGGATTGCATAGGTAAAAATTGTAGCCTGACTTTAGTACAGCCGTCCTGGCTTTCAAAGTCTAAATCCTCTATCTCTCCATTTTCAACATTGATCCTTCTTAGGCGTCCCTTTTTCGGAATAGACACAACCCCATCAAAGGTTTTATTTTGATCATGGTTAACCAGGAAAAATATCTGTTCCTTATCATTATCCCGTTGCAAATAATGAATAGAAGGAATCTCTCCACCTTCTCCTGCGATGCTGATCTTAGGTATTCCTATATCTTTTAAATAACTATACAGCTCATCTTTACATACCTTTATATGAACAACCTTATCCTTTAGCACTTCAAGCTTTTTCTGATGGCTGGTGAACCTGGGAAAATCACCAATGCTAATTACCTTTCCGCCCCTATCAATAAAGTCATTTAAAAGGTCTACGGTAGACTCATCAATGCTTATCATAGAAGGCATTATGACCGCTTTATAGCTGCACAGTCCAACAACAAAGTCAGCATTATGGATTTTACCATACCTTTGAATAATTGTTTCATCCCCATAATGATAGCCAATATGAAGATCTGACAAGGTTTTGGTAGCCTCTACAAAATCCTTGTCTATTTTTTCAAGGCTTTCACTATTGTGTGAATTGTATGCTATCCATCCACTTTTTATAGGATGAAGTAATAATACATTGCTTCCATCCTTACCAGAAGTTAAAAGCACCCCTAATCGAGCAAAATAATCATTAAAGAGCTTATACTCACTCCACCAGGACTGTTGGAAGAATAAAGACGGTGGGTAATCCCGTTTTCTTAACCCCCTAAGGGTATAGCCCTCAAGATGCTGGCACATTAGATTGACCCCGTTGACATACTGCCACTCGGCAATCCATTTAAGTTCTTCAAAGCTTACATTCCAGCCACATAAGGCAAAAGTTTCAGTCAGTACAAACTTTTTGCCCAGCTGATTAGCAACCGAAGATACCTGCTTGGGTATTACAGGGCTGCTAATGGACCTTCCCAGCCAGTCTATGCCCGGAATATGCATATATTCATAAAAAGGCATGGCTCCTGCACTTGCTCCCATCTGAGCATGTATACTATCCTCCATCATTACATGCCCTGTCAGTTGACAGTTATGCTCTTCACACCATTCATATATCTTTCTGCCAAAGGAATTAACGTATAACTCGTTTACCAAGGACCAAAAATCATAGCGTACTCCTTCATATCCTTCACATTCTATAAACAACGCAGCCAAAACCGGAATTAGATCATACCCATACTTTTCTTTAAACCTTTTAGGCAGAATATATGACCAGGGTATTTTTCCTTTTGCATACTGGGGTTCATCGGTAAAAAATCCAGGCATGCCTTTGCCAAATTCATCTTTAAAACGACTATAATATTTCTCATAAGTGCTATCAATAAAGGCCCTGACTACTTCGGGATTTAATATATCAATGTAGTAAGGGTTGGACTTATGCTTTATAATAGCAGCCTTTTGCTTGTCACTAAGGCTTACTTGACTACCAGGGGATATAAATTTTACCTTATTAGTTTGGCCACATAAAATATATATACCTAAAACCTGATCATCTAAGGGTGTCTTTTCATCATACTCCTGGATTTCCAGCCAGCGCACATGATATTTATCCCCCATTTCCGTCACAATGCCTCCTGCAAAACCGCTGGGCCAACCTTCTTCATCATAACACCAGGACTGCATACCAGTCTTATTGCCTTCATCTATGCATGCAGCAATACATTCCATCCATTCTTCACTCAAATACTCGGTTTGTAATCCTCCTCGAGCATGCATAAAATATCCACCTAAGCCTACCTTGTCCATCTCTCTAATCTGCCATCGTAAAAATTCAGGATCCAATTTATCATTCCAGGACCAGAATGGGATGGCGCGGTATTCTTTAGGTGGATTCCTAAACTCCTTAAACCACTTACTCATATATTCCTCTCCTCGTATAATATATTTTAGCAAACTTTTTTATTATTAAGTTTATCTCTTGGCATATTAAAAGATCACTTTAGCTTTAGGATATTTATTATAAAGCTTTTAATAGTACTCTGGGGTTGTCACATACTTAGCAGACAGGAATGTACAAGTACCAAACATTAAAATTCAAAATACAATGGTAATTTAATCCATATTTTTTGACTATAACTGCTGTTAAATTAGTTTGCAATATATAATATGTTATAAATCTTTATTACTAAATTATGAGAATAGTGTATACTATTGTATATAATCTACCTTATTTTAACTTCAATTGCAATATTAATTATTTTTCCATTACTTCAATCTTTCTTATTGTGAAAGGAGCTATTAAAATGACTCCAAGGGAACGATTCTTGAAAGTATTAAATTTTGAAAAACCTGAGGATAGATTGCCCATGGTTGAATGGGCACCCTGGTGGGACCAAACCATGAAAAGATGGATTAAAGAAGGCATTCCTGGTGATATAAGCTATGAAGAATCACTAAAGTTTTTCGGTTTAGATCCCATGATACTCATAGATGCAGGTCCCATATCCCACAAATGCCCTCGTCCACAAGAGTATGGAGCCCCAATTATTACTGACGAAAAGTCCTACGAGGACATAAGGCCATATCTCTTTACTGACGAAATTATTGAAAATGTTAAAAAACAAGCTTTAAGCCTTAAAGAAAAGCATGACAATGGAGAAATAATAATTAGGCTCTGGATAGACGGATTTTTTTGGTTTCCTAGAACACTTTTTGGCATTGAAGACCATTTCTATGCCTTCTACGATTATCCTGATCTTATGCACCGAATGAATGAAGAGCTTGCAGAGTTTAATATACGAGTAATCCAAGAACTATGTAATATACTCATCCCTGACATGGTGGGATTTGCAGAAGATATGTCATACAATCATGGACCCATGCTATCCTACAAACTATTTAAAGAATTTCTTATGCCCTATTATCAAAGGGTTGTACCATATTTGGATAAATACTGTATAAAGAACCTGGTAGATTCCGATGGCGATATAACAGAGATGATTCCCTGGCTTATAGAGGCAGGCATCCAGGGAGTCTACCCTTTAGAAAAACAGGCAGGGGTTGATATAGTAAAAATTCGGCAAAAATACCCTGGTTTTCTTATGATGGACGGTTATGACAAAATGGTTATGTCAAAAGGGGAAGAGAAGATGAGGATGGAATTTGAGCGTATTCTACCCGTTATGAAGTCGGGAGGATACATCCCTTCCGTTGACCATCAGACGCCCCCTGAAGTTTCCCTGGACAACTATAGAATTTATCTGAAACTTTTTGAAGAGTATGCACAAAGAGCAGTTATTTAGATAAACCTTCAATTCATCTACTCATCCACAGGTCATTATGTATTTAGCATATTATGTTTTTAACATTATGATTTATATTAGTATTATGTTCTTATATTAGCCTTATCTTCCTATAGGAATAACTTGAAATTGTACAAGAGGCTAAATTATTTGAATACTAAATAGCTAATGCCTATAATGCGGGCATTAGCTATTTTTACTTATATTTGCTTATATGAAGAGCAGCTCTATATAGTATACTATTATACCTACAATAAATGAAGGTATGGTAGTCAAGATCGTGGCCCAGAATGCAGACCTGGCATCAAGAGCAATAAGAGGAAACAGAGCGTCTCCATCCTGAGATATTGAGTTAGCTAAGAGTGCAGCAAAGGGGAACATTCCCTTAAGGTATAAGGATACAAAGATTATCTGAGGACCACATCCTGGTATCAAGCCAACCAATACTCCTATAATAACGGACATTAAACCTGTAGACATCAGAAAGGCCTCTATTACCTGCTCTCCTCCAATTAAATAAACCCCAAACTCATAAACCAGATAAGCTACAAAAACCCAAGTCCCTACAAAAGCCGTCTCCTCAGCGTTATGTATAAATGTTTCCTTTAAAGAAAATAATTTGTGCTCTACGTCTTCGTGTGTTTGTGCCATAATAAACTTTTTGCCAAAAAGCATATACAGCACTGCCGCTAAAGTTCCTGCAACTCCAATTATAGTGCCAATATTGGGCAATCCAGGAAGGGCATTTATATCTACCATGGAAAGGTCCAAAATACCTAGCACAAACCCTATAGCCAAAATAATCCAAAACGCAACATAGGCACCATGGGTAATCTTATACCCTATTCTATTTACATCCAATGGGTCGCTATGATGAAGGACAAGATCAATTTCATCGCCCTCTTCATGGCCAACATGCTTTAAATTACTGGATCTAATTCTACAAGCATTGGGATTATCACTATATAGCTCATCTAGCTTCTCCTCTGCTTCTTTATGTTTCTCTTCCATATCTAAATCTTGTCTTATTACCTTAGAGGATCTTCTTTGCACCCAGTCCCCTATCTCAAAGTAGTCTATAATATAGCCTGTTATAGCACCTGCAATAAAGCAAATAATTGAAATCAGGATAAAATCCAGGGGTGCTTTTGTCAAGGTTACAAAGGCAGCATCTCCGGCTGTCGCAACTAATGTAGCAATAACTGTACCAAAGCTAACAGTGCCTTTTACATACAAGGGCATAACAAATATTGCTCCCCCGCAGCCTGGGGTCATACCTAGAAAAGCACCAATAAGAGGTTGAAAATTTTTTGACTTTTCTATGGTCTCTACAAAGGCGCCCTGCTGCTTATAATTTATGTACCCAAATAACAAAAGAACTGCTCCTACAAATGCTGTAACCTGAACAAAGGATTCCTCTGCACTACGTATAATTATTTCAATTAAATCACCAACCAAAACTTCTCCTCCTTACCATGATATGAATTCAAAAGGAAAAATAAGGCCATAACTTACCATATTTATACCCTTAGCTACAATTATAAAACATAGCACCCAGCTTTTCCACATTATTTGCCATCTTCCTATAAACTGGCATTGGAGGAGCCAGATACTAATTGCATCACTAATAAACTGATTGTACTAGTTCATCCGTTTGTCTGGATATTAGAACTGCCAGACACACAACCCAGGTTGAAATAGCTTACGCTGTACTTATCTATGAAATTGGGGTAAATACTCTTTATGAGTCTCAAGTATGCAATCAACCAGTTTCTCAGCATCACTTTTCTTAATTGCAGTCAGAGCTGCCATAAAGGCCTGAACTACTAATTTACGATCTGCTTTCAAGGCGGCCTCTACTGTCAGTGCCTGAGCACCAAGTATTCTTTGAAGAATTGCCGTAAGCCCTGGAGGCAACTGGCCATAGTTAAGGGGATGAAAACCTGATCCGTTGACTAGTGTAGTTCCTTCTAGAACAGCCCCTAGAGGCAGATTTGACACCTGTCCCGTATTAGGCAGGTTAACAGTTCTCTCAACGGGCTCTTCGCCCATACTAGCTAACAATACATCAATGAAAAGCTCCTCATCTTTGAAGGTTTCACCAGCTATATCTTCTTCAATCTCGTCAAGGGGCTTTCTTCCATAAGCCTGATCAGCCATGTCTTCAAATACCTTATCCCATGATTTTGCATATTCTTCAAAATTATGCTGTCCGTCTACTCCAAATGTTTTGCCATAGTAAGCGCCTTTAGCCTGAAACCCGGGGATAAACTCGCAAATATGGCCATCACCTACACAGGGAAAGGCATCAAAAGTCTCAAAGAGTTCCCATGTATGAGGTTGACTACTGACTACGTCCCTTTTCTCTTCCATTTTCTGCCTAACCAAAGGCCAGGCATCTTTACCTTGATACTGGAAATCCGTTATCCAGGTAAAATGGTTGACACCTATTGCCTTGGTCCAGGTTTCCTTAAAGGGTACTTCAATAAAATTAGCTAGAAAATGCTGATAATAGGTTACCCCATAACACAGGCCAATGGTTTTAATCTTGGTTTCCTTACTTAGAGCCCAGCAATTAACTGTCATGGGATTGGTAAAGTTGACTAATAAGGCATTAGGGCAAAGCTTTTCCATATCCCTGGCAATATCAATCAGTACAGGAACAGTCCTAAGTGCCCGGGAAACACCCCCTGCTCCGTAGGTATCACCTGTTGATTGATAAATATTAAACTGTCGGAAAACAATTACATCCTTTTCCCAAGCTCTTCTACCTCCTACACCAATGGTAGATACAACAGCATCAGCACCGGGTAATACATCCCTTCGATCTGTAGAGCCGCTTATTTTCACCGGTGCCTGATACTTATCCACTAACTTTTGAGATAGAAGCATAGCAATCTCCAAGCACTTGGGATCTATATCCACCAGGCGCAGATCCCACTTACCACCCCTTTTAATAAGGCTTTCCACAATACCTCTAGTAAAATAGGTACTTCCTACACCTAAGAGTACAATTGTTTTTTTCATGTTTATACTCCCTCCTAAACACATATTACCTGTACCCCAGCTGTCTCAAACTCTGACACAACCTCTTTAGCCAAAATTCTTCTAGCCATGCTTTCGCTGATATAAAGATTTTCACAGATTTCTTTTGTGGATACTGTTTTTTTATGTTGATTAATTCTAATACCTGCTTTTCTTTGATATTCATCAAAAATGCCTTTTGTCTAAGTGCACTCTATATCATTGTAACCCCATTATATGAAACAGATAATCACAGGTCAATAAAAAGCAGTCAGATTTCTGACCCTTTTCAGTCAATATAACTATAAAAAGAGATATGGCTTAATTAAGCCATATCTCCATAGAACCTTCTACTTAAGCCTTCTTATTTCCATTCTTTATCAATAAGCTCCCGAACAATCTGTACCGCCCTACGAGGTTTGTCAGGATTACCCTCCAGATTATAAACATCCCTGAAGGAAAACTCCAGTTTACAGCCTTTAGCGCAGCGAATTGTTTTAAGTATGTGTTCTTTAAAGCCCTCTTCATCCAACTCCTTGCCAACCCCTACGAAGTTGGGACTGGGTTTTCTATGATAGATTACATTGCTTCCTTTAAGCGCCTCTCCCATGTATTCCTCATCACACCAGGGAGATATGGAAACTTTTCTTAAGTTTGGCAGCTTGCTGATATAATCCTCCCAAATAGTATGAACAGGTTCACAACATCCGTAGTTGACCAGTCCATATTGCTTAGCCCCTTCCAGGTAGTAAGGATAGAAGAACTCACCAAACATCTCAGGTGAAACCCCCACAGTTTCCTGGGAATCCAAATAGCCCCAAATATGGCTGGTAGATACGCTACCTTCACCAGTATATCCGTCTCTTGGCAAATCTTTTGTAAAACCAAAAGTTCCCTGGGGCACATGCTGATTGCCGTTATTTAGAGAAGTAAGCTCCTCCTTTTCCATCCATCTTAAAAACCCGATATGGTCCTCAATTATTCTTTGCATAAATTGATGGAACTCATCAGGATAATCGAACATGGAGTAGAACATATTCTCCATTCCCATGAGATGTACCACATTTTGAGTAAGGCATATTCCAGGTGGAGGCATCAGTACCTTTACGGGCAAGATATCTCCTATAATATCCTCCACAAAAGACTTCCACTTCAGCGTACCTTCTCTATCCAGCTGGTACATAGTTGGCTTTAGGAGATGTAAATCTTCCTTTAAATCCTTGATGGGATGTAAGAACTTGTGCCCTACCTCCCTGCCAGATGAATCCTTGGAATGCTCCCTCTCCACCTTCAGGTTAAATAACTCAAAACGAGTACGCCAGTATATGGTATACCAGGAGGGCACTACTCTGTCATCATCAATCATTTCATGATTGACAACGGCTCGATATAGCTGAAGTTCAATATCCCTGGCAGCTTGGGATTCACATTGAAGTGGAGGCAAAAGATCCTGTTCGCAGGTCCAGGTTTCAAAATGGATCATGGGGATATCCCCTTGAAGATCATTGTGCTTGTACCAGCGTTCTTCCCTCTCCCTCATAATTGGCAGCATGGAATACTCCAGCTGTTTCTTTGCTAAATCCCTTAGATACTGCTTTTCCTTACTACTGATGCTTAAATCAATCATTTTCATTTCTACCTGCCTTCCTAAATTTGTAGCTTATAATTGTATATACTTTATTATTGTATATACCTTATAATTGAATATTACTTGGTTTAACTTGTTATGCTAGTTCAACCTTACGGTAGACTTTTCAAAATGAAATAAGCCTTGGTTCTCTCCTAATCAGTGATGAAGTAACCCTTAATAGCCTTTATCTTTCATATGAGATGAACTAGCACAAGGGGTTAATATAATACTGGAATAGTCCTGGCAGTTCACCATAAACAGCTTCAAAAATTATATGGGGCGAATACATCGCCCCTTAATGAAATTGATGTCATTTAAGTTGAAGGGGTAAAATTTAATGATAATGGATTTCTACATAGATGTTTTTACACGTCTTATTATAAATGTATTATATTGTGATAGTAATTCAACTGTCAAGACGAAGTTCATCCATTCTCTAAATCACCTGGAACTTATACTGGCCAGGCATAACTATAAAGCCTATATAGTCCTTGGTTTTTTCCATAAATTCCAATTCCGACACAGACCTAAAAACATCTTTTTCCCAGACTGTCTCTCCATTTACTATTAAGGTAGCATCTTCTCTTTTTTCAGGATAGATATTAATAGGGACATAAACATATGCTCTGCTGTTTGCAGGTATCTGAACATTTAACTCAAAATGAGAAGCAGTCTTTTGCCACTCAACACAAATTCTCCCCTTCATGGTATCTAATGAAGCTGTAACGCTGTTCAATTCAGATGGAATATGAGGTTTTATTATAACTTCTCCGAAGGCAGGATTATTTTCATCGGGTCTAATTCCCGCAAGATATTTATAAAACCATGCACTTACACTTCCATACATGGCATGATTATGGGAATTCATGGCTGCTCCTGTAGCATACTCCCATCTCTCCCATATGGTTGTTGCGCCTTTTGACAGCATATACCCCCAGCTGGGATATGTAGTCTGTGTTGCTATTTTATACGCAGTATCTACCTTGCCATATTCAGAAAGGACCTCTAAAAGATACTTGGTGCATATATTACCTGTAGTAAGATGTCCCTTGTTTTTTACCTCCACATCATAAACCAAATGATCAATAACAGAAGGAATATATTCTTCTGGCACCAGTTTTAGATAAAGAGCAAAGGAATTGGCACCCTGACTGTTATTTGCATAATAGCCTTTTTCTTTATTGAAAAATTTTCTGTTAAATGCTTCCCTTATCTCTCTGGCTCTTTTCTTCAACAATTCCAAATCCTCTTTTTTATCAAGGACTTTAGCTATTTTTACTAGTAAAGATAGGCAGTAATATAAAAAGCCAGTGGACATAAGAACTCCGGGGGTATTCCTAGAAACAGGTGTATTATCAATACATTCCTTTATTGGCGATGCCCAGTCCCCCCAGTATGAGTAAACTACAATTCCATTATCAGTCATTGAATATAGGTAATTTGTCCATTTCTTTAGTCCTTCATAACTTTCTTCCAGCAATCTTTTGTTACCATAAAATATATATGAAAGCCATGGCAGAAGCAGGTAGCTTGCACATACCGGATCTGCTGGATTCTGTCCCCTCTTAAAAGGTGCGGTATCGGCAATAGAGCCGGTATAATCATCCTGTGTATCTCTTATATCTTGTGTGACCTTTTCAAATATCCTGGCCATGTTGAAATTATAAACTGCCTCCTCAGCCCTTGCAGTTAGATCATTGAGCCAACCATGCCGTTCATCCCTCTGGGGACAGTCTGTCATTATACTATGGTTATTGGTTCTTTCACTCCATCTTACACATTCCTGGATTCTGTTTATCAATTCATTATCACACTCAAAATAGCCCGTTGAGGTCAAATCTGTATGTACAACTACGCCTATAATGTTTTCAATATCTGGCTCCTCATCAAGACCCTCAATCTGTACATACCTAAAACCATGATAGGTAAATCTGGGCTCATAGACCTCCTCACCATCACCTTTTAGTATGTATATGTCTGTTTGCATATTATGAGTTCGTTCAGCAGTACCCAGATTGTCCTGATTAATAGTGCCATCCTCAAATACCAGTTCAGAATATTTTATTACTATCCTTTTTCCTCTTTCCCCGCAAAGTTTTATCCTTATCCATCCAGAGAAGTTCTGGGGAAATTCAACAAGATACAAACCCTCTTTTGGGCTATACAGCCTTTGAGGCTTAATTTCTTCTACAGCTTTAATAGGTTCGCACTTTTGAGCCTCTAATTTGCCGCCTGGATCCGGTAAAAGCATGGCCGGAAATTTACGTATAAAATCATTATCCTCCCTGTCCACAAAGGTATTAACTATTAGCCATGGACATCTTTTAGACAGTTTATTAAAGATACTACCAGGTTTGTTCCATCCCTCAATTTCCCTTCTTGCATCATAAGTTTCTCCAGTATAGATATCTGCTCTTAAGAAGGGTGAGAAAAGGATATGCCATTCTAAAGGTTTAGTACATATGATCTGTGTACTTCCATCGTCAAACTCCATGTATAGTTGAAGAAGAAGAGAAGGTTTCTTATACCATCCATTAGCCACAAGAACAGCAATAACATTTTCTCCTAAGGATAATGAATTATCAGCTTCATAAGTAGTATAAAGGACCCTCTTGGAATAATCTGTATTCCCCGGATCAAGTACATGATCACCGATCTTTTCACCATTAATATAGACTTCATTATATCCAAGTCCACTGACGTAAACTCTGGCCCGCTTGACCTTCTTATCCACATTAAAGCTTCTGCGCATTATATAGACCCTTTTATTATCAAACAGCGGAACTCCTATCCATTCAGCTTGCCAATCTTCTTTATTTAATAGGCCCATTTCAAAATAAGATGGTTGACTCCAACTGCTCTCTACTCCATCAACCCACGCTTTCACTTTCCACCAATATCCTTTTCTACTTTTGAGATCCAAACCATCATATTCGATGTTGATTGAATTAGGGGATTCTACTCTTTTACTGTCCCACATATCACCGATATCCGAATCAAGCTTATCCAGTGAAGTTGATACAAGTATTCTATAACCATCCTGTGAAATACCTCTATCAATTTGCCATGAAAATCGGGGTTTTTTCACATCAATACCTATGGGACGAACCGCATATTCACACAGAAGTTTATTAGGTATTATTAAATTCCCTTTCACCTTATTGCCATTTTTTATCTTATCCATACCCTTAAACCTCCATATTAATAATTTCTAAAAAACAGCCATCCTTTTTATATTTTTTTGGATTAAGGACCATAACAAAGGATGGCTTATAGATTACATTGTTTTTTAGATCATCTTTACTTGATCCTACTTATTTGAACAATAATTCACGCAAAAATGCTCTTGCCTCACAAGCATTTCCTGTATTTATTATTTTTTCAACTTTATTATCATCCAGTCTATTGACAACATC
>JAAYGY010000064.1 GCA_012735575.1 Clostridiales bacterium | reverse complement strand
TTTTTCAAGATATGTATCCAATGGGATCATCCATTCGGCTGCAGTAAACTGGGGTATCCAGCCAAAATAAATATTAATAACGTCTGGAAGCTGTTTTGCCGCTCCCATATTAGTGAGCTTTGTTGCAGCATCGTCCCAGGGAACAGTTTGATAGTCCACTTCAATGTCTGGATATTTTTTATTAAATTCCTCTATCATCTTCTTAAAGAACTCTTCCCTTTCAGGTCTGGGAGACACATCCATAAAGCTGATCTCACCTTTTAGCTGACCTTGACTACCTCCTTTTCCATCTGCCGTTTGCCCACCTTTTGTACTAATTTATGATTATTATTATATTTATATGGTTATTATAAATAAAATAATATTATATATATTTGATTTACAAATCTTTCGCATATTTGCAATACTTATAACAGTTTGATCACTGCAGTAACAATATTAGAATTATAGGAATTATAATAGGGACAGGTTGTTTTGTAGATTCTATTAAAATATTAAAAGTAAAGGGTAGAAGTTATATATGAATAATTACTCGGTTAAAAAAGTAATGTTAAGAACTCAGGTTGCGGACGCTATAGAAAAATATATACTTGAAAACAACTTGAAGGCAGGAGACAAGCTGCCATCGGAAAGGGAGCTTGCTAAAATGCTCTCCATTGGACGCAATACCCTTCGTGAGGGGCTTCGTAAACTTGAACTGGCAGGGGTCATCCAAATTAAAAATGGCCTTGGTTCCTATGTAGCCGACAATGTAGGCAATACCATCAACATGATGATATCGGTGGAACGCATTGACTTTCTTGAATGGTTGGAAGTGCGCCGCATACTTGAACACGGTATCATTGAACTTGTAATTGAGAGGGCAACTAAGAAAGATATCAACAATATTGAAAGGTGCCTAAACAAGTTCTTAAGTACCTTATCTTCCAATGATGTCCAGACCATGGAAAGTGCCGACGCCAAGTTTCACCGGTCAATATATCATGCTGCTCATAACAAAATGCTATACGAGCTCATTTATCCTTTGGCCGATGTTTTTCATGGCCTGTGGGATCCTGCAGATATGACCGCGCCTGAGGGCAGAATGTACAAAGCTATTTTGAATACAGCCCATTATCATCCAAAACTCTTTGAGGCAATAAAAAACAAGGATGTCCAGTACGCCAAGAAAATGATTGACGAAATATTAAGTATGGATGCTGATTTATACTCTTCATAGGCCCCCCTGTGACAACAAAGGCTTTTTATCCTAAAGCAAGAGCTTTAGATATAAAGCCTTTTAATTATATCCTTATATATATTAACCATAGCACTGACCAAAGCATATAATATCGTAAGTGTATTAGACGGGGTGAATGTTATGGCACTACAAGATTTGATAGACGCTGCTTCTCCTGGCAGTACAGTTTTTGTACCGGCTGGTGTATATAATGAGCAGATAACAATAGACAAACCACTTACTCTAAGGCCTGAACAAGGCGCTAATGTCACTATAGATGGTACTGGGCTTGCTCAGGGCGTACCAGTTATTTCTATACTCAGTAGTAATGTAACAATTAGAGATCTAATTATTCAAAATGGTCCTTTTCACGGGATACAGGTAGGCAATGCCTCGGCTACCAATTTATCAGATATTTTAATTATAGATAATCAAATCACAGGACATGCTAATGCAGGAATAATAACTAGTCATGCTGCTTCCATGACAATATCCAATAACACTATTGAAAACAATGGAAGTGGTACCGGATTTAATCGGGCTGGTATAGTTCTGTATCCCCATGGTCAAACATCTATACTCAATAATATAATAATTGATAATAATATTGACGGGATTTTTGCCAGAGGCAGTGATTCAGGACTTTCAATAGTAAGCAATATAATAGAAAACCACTCAAACAGCGGTATCACCCTGGCATGGGATCAAAAAAACACAACTGTTTCCTTTAACTATATAACTAACTGTGGTACTGGAAATTATGATGAGCAGGGTGGTATTGTCATTGTCCAGTCAATGGCTGAAACCATTCAAAATAACATTATTCATAACTGTAAGCCCTATGGAATATTCTGGGGCTGGGTTCCCGCTACCGGCGTCCCCCCCAGCCAAATACTCATTAGCAGCAACCAAATTACAAACAGCCTGCTTGATGCCATATATCTATTTAGTCAAGGTCCAGGAGGCTTTATTCCCCCAGATCCCTTTCCCTTGGAGCCCTTAATACAAAACAACTCCTTGTTAAATAATGGGAGATCTGGAGTATATATCAGTAATTTCTATTATTATGGTCCTGGTAATGCAAATCCAACTATTAATTACAATAACTTGGCAGGAAATGAATGGGGAGTTTTTAATGCCACTATACTAATTGTAAATGCCATAAATAATTGGTGGGGAACTAATAAGGGGCCCTATAATCCTACTCTTAACCCTTCAGGAACAGGAGACCCTGTAAGTAATAATGTGGATTTTATTCCATGGTTAACTCAAATACAGGGCATTGAAATTGCCTACTGCTTGATTGAAAATGTAAGTCTGGAACATTATAATATATCACCCTTAACTAACGGGTATTCTAAAGTAAAAATGATTATTAAAGTTACAGGCTATGTAGGTATAACCGTTAACGATATGGTAACTATACCTTTGGATTTTGAAGAATGGTTTGTTGAAAAAATTATTATGCAAATACCTGAGTTAAACAATATTCAACCTGAAATAAGTACTACATCTGCCTGTAATGCCAAACTTTTAGATGACACTATTCAGATTGAAATAAAATTATGTGTTGATGTAGATATTGAAGGGAAGCGCACTATTTTAATATCTGCCACGGAATTTTGTTCTCCCTGGAAAAACCTTATTAACTCCAAAAATCTTGTTGAATGCGATGTTCAAAGGAAAAAACCAAAGAAAGAAAAGGATAAAAATGATCCAATAAACCTCAACCAAAGAATAAATGCTCAAATAATCTTTGCAACCTGCCAGTTTGAAAAGTTCCTGATAAAAAATATAGATATATCAGATCTACTTTAATGATATGGCATATGTTAAAAACTTAACATTTGTTTGTAAAAGATTATTATACAAAAAAGGCCATAAGCGCCATATTGAGCATGCCCTCCTTGTGTTAACCAGTTTTATTATTATAACTGTCTACTACAAGGGGAGCATATCATATAGCTTATGGCCTTTTGCTTTAGTGTTTATCCTAGCAACAGCTCATTCCCCTATCTACAGGTAAAATAGCACCATTTGTATTTTTGACTCATCTAGCCTCTCTATTGTCCTACTCAACTTCCTCCTTTAAAAAGTTACGCAACATCATATTGAGGATACCTCCATGCAAGTAGTATTCTAGTTCCACATGGCTATCCAGCCTGGCAATTACCTGAAACTTTGATATTCTACTATCCCCGCCTACCATCTTTACATCCAACTTTTTATTTGGTGCAAGGGTTTTAATACCGGTAATATAAAAAGTTTCATATCCTGTAATACCAAGAGTATCAGCATTTTCACCATCTAAAAACTGTAAAGGCAATACACCCATCCCTATAAGGTTACTCCTATGAATCCTTTCAAAGCTCTCGGCTATAACTGCTTTTACCCCTAAAAGTGCTGTTCCCTTTGCAGCCCAGTCCCTTGAACTTCCTGTTCCATATTCCTTGCCTGCAATTACAATTAAGGGAATATTATCCTCTTTATATTTCATACAGGCATTGTATATGGACATAACCTTATTACTGGGTATATGCCTGGTAAACCCCCCTTCGATATCAGGAACCATTCTATTGCGAATCCGGATATTTGCAAATGTACCCCTCATCATAACCTCATGAGAGCCTCTACGGGAACCGTAGGAATTAAATTGTGGGGGCTTTACATTTTGTGATGTCAAATGTATTCCCGCATCTGATGTCTCTGGAATACTTCCTGCAGGGGAGATATGGTCTGTTGTCACCGTATCTCCAAATATAGCTAAAACATTTGCATCAATAATATCCTGTGGTTTTTCCGGCTGCAAGCGCATATCATCAAAGAAGAGCGGTTTCTTTATATAGGTAGAAGACTCCTTCCATTGATATAGTTTTTCATCAGTAGCAGGTAGCTTATTCCAAAGTTCATTTTCATCTAATATGTTTTTATATTTTTCAATATACATCTCCGGTTTAATAAAACTGCGGATAGCATCTTGAATTTCCTTTGGACTGGGCCAAATATCTTTTAGATAAACAGGCTTGTTTTCCCAGGTATAGCCAATAGGCTCTGTTTCAAAATCAATTTTAACAGTCCCTGCCAATCCAAAAGCAACCACAAGCATAGGGGATGCCAGAAAATTCATCTTTGTTAACGGATGAATCCTGCCTTCAAAGTTGCGGTTACCACTGAGCACCGATGCTACTGTTAAACCATATTTTTTAATTGCTTCAGTTACTTCATCCACCAAAGGACCGCTGTTTCCTATACAGGTAGTACAACCATAGCCCACTATATGATAACCTAGTTTTTCAAGATAAGGAAGAAGCCCTGATCTTTTTAGATATTCTGTCACCACCAAAGATCCGGGAGCCAAACTGCTTTTTACATATCTAGGTTTTTTCAAACCCAGCTCCACGGCTTTTTTGGCCAGCAAGCCTGCACCTATGATAACCGAAGGATTAGATGTATTAGTGCAGCTGGTAATGGCTGATATAACTACCGCACCTGACTTTAACTCCTCGATGGTACCATCTTTATACTTTACTTCCACAGGTTTGTTTACTTGTTTTTCATCTAGCCCATATCCTCCCTCTTCAATAGGACTAGTTTCCAGTTGTACAACGGTCTCCTTGAGGTTTTTTAGTAAAATTAGGTCTTGCGGTCTTCTTGGCCCTGCTACACTAGGCTCTATAGTAGACAAATCCAAATAAAGTTCATCTGTAAAAATAGGTTTTGGAGAGTCCTCACTCCTAAACATTCCTTGAGCTTTATAATATTGTTCTACTAGAGCAATCTGTTCTTCACTACGTCCAGTTGCTCTTAGATAGTCCAAAGTTTTATCATCAACGGGAAAATATGCTGCCGTTGCACCATATTCAGGGCACATATTTGAAATAGTGGCTCTGTCCTCCACACTGATATTGCTTACACCTTCACCATAAAACTCGATGAACTTTCCAACTACTCCTTTTTGCCGCAAAATATTAGTTATGGTGAGGACCAAATCCGTTGCAGTAGTACCAACAGGCAGATTCCCTGTTAGCTTAAAGCCTATTACATCAGGAAGCAGGAAATAAAGGGGCTGGCCCAGCATACAGGCTTCAGCTTCAATACCTCCTACACCCCATCCCAAAACACCGATTCCATTAATCATGGTTGTGTGTGAATCTGTGCCAACAAGGGTATCTGGAAAAATTACCTCTTCTCCCTGAATCTCTTTAGTAGCAACAACAGTAGCTATGTATTCCAGATTTACCTGGTGCACAATCCCAATAGAGGGAGGAAAGACACGAAAATTAGAAAAAGCCTTTTGAGCCCATTTAAGAAGTTCATAACGCTCAGTATTCCTTTCAAACTCTCTGTTGACATTGTCATTTAAGGACTCCTTTGAACCGAATGAATCCACAATCACTGAATGGTCTATGACCAAATCTACGGGCACCAGAGGATTTATCTTATGTGCATCTCCTCCCATCTCATCCATCTTTGATCTCATTGCTGCCATATCCACCACTACAGGAACTCCTGTAAAATCCTGTAGTATAATTCTTGATGGAATAAAGGGTATTTCTTCCTCTGCCCCTTTTGCAGACCAGCCAGCAATCCTTTCTATATGTTCTTTTGTTACAAGCTTTCCGTCATAATTTCTTAAGGCACATTCTAAAAGGATTTTTAAGGTATAAGGCAGTTTAGATATATCCCATCCCATTTGTTCTAAAGATGAAATGTCATAATAGATGTATTCTTTACCGGCAACCGACAGCGTCTTTTTGTTTATACCAGTTTTACTTACCATTTTGATACCTCACTTGTATAAAATTTTATATGTATTATAAGTATTATAACCCTAATTTTTATATACAAATCATAGCTTTAACAGCTTTAAAAATACGGGATTCTTGCATTTTAGTAAATTCAAGAATCCCGTATCATTTACCCTATATTCTAATGATCAATTCAGGTGTTAGGTCGTATATCTCAATTAATCAAGTCAGTTGCCTGGTCACTAAACTAACCCGACAATTTGTTTAGCAGCCTTAAGTAATGATTTGCCTCACGAAGCACATGATCGGCTAACAGGGGGAGGAATATGGACCTGATTTCGCATGCCAGGGACCCTATTGTAGCCGCCCTCTTATAGTCTCTTATTGCCTCTGTAGCATCCAAACTTCTTTCAAGTACCTGCTTTTCCGCTGGCTTCATACACTCTTTAACCAGCCTATGGAATTTTTTTGCAAAAGCTTGGGCTGTATCCTTTAGTTCTTTTTCTGTTGGATCTAAAAGTCCATCTATAAACTGTGCATGCTCTCCCATTATTGTGTTCCAGAAGTTCAGTTTGTCACACAGAGTTTTGTCAGGAAGCTTTCTATTCTGAAGATTTTTTAATGCTTCACGATAATACATGGCTTCGCGGGTTATATGTTCTAACAAATCCACATATAATGCGATAAATATTCTACACTTCAATGATAAATCTATTAATTTCTTTTTAAAGGCTATTACTTCGCTGACCATGTTTATGGATCTATTGTTTAAGTCACATACTATTCTTTCCAGTCTTTCTCCATAATTGAAATTTGGATCACTTACTAATTGCAGCTCCCTCCTGGTAATCATTGAATCTATACTTGCGCCTGTTAACCGGGAACTGATATTTTCTGCATCTAGAGTCTGAGGTGTTACAAACTCATTGGCCTTAATGGCTTCATCTGATATTGCCCCATTTGCATAATATACCGTCTCGGACAAAAGATGTTCAAAGCTTTCTTTTAATGATCTAGCCTCTGCTATCTTGTCTGCTTCAACAGGTGGTAAGCTGGTTTCTATGAAAAAAAGATGTTCCTTCATGATTCTCTGAAAAAACAGGTTTATTTCCAGAGAAAGCCTTATATACTCCTCCCTTGATAACAAAATAATCCCTCCTCAAAAATTCATATCTATTACATATTATTTCCCGAGGGAAAAATGTGTGTGTTTGTAACAAACAAATATCTTTTTAATATTATATAATATACCAATCATTAGAAAGGGTGTAGATTCGTGGACGATAATATCTATAAAGATGTAAGATATGATGTTTCCCAACTGCCTCCATGCCCAAATGGTACCTATTATACCATAAGGGCTGGTGATACACTGTACTCATTAGCAAGACGTTATAATACCAGCGTTGATGCTATCTTGGGGGCTAATCCCGGCCTGGATCCTATGAACCTGCAGGTAGGACGGATCATATGTATTCCCGTAGCACCTCAGCCCGGTCAGTGTCCAGGAGGTTTCCTATATCAAATTGTTGCCGGTGATACCTACTTTAGCCTGGCACGAAGATTCAACACGACAGTAGACGCCCTCATAGCAGCCAACCCCGGGGTAGATCCCAACAGGCTAATGATAGGGCAAATCATATGTATTCCTGCACCACCAACTCCGGGACCCTGCCCAGGGGGAACCTATCAAATAAGGCCAGGTGATACCTTCTATAGTATCGCAAGAAGATTCAACACTACTGTAGAGGCATTGATGGCTGCCAATCCTGGAGTGGATCCCAACAGGTTAATGGTAGGCCAGATTATCTGTCTACCCCCAGGAACTCCCGGCCCGATCCCCTGTCCAGGAGGAACCATCTATAGGGTACAGCCTGGTGATTCTATGTTCCTCATAAGTCAACGATTTGGTATTCCTCTAAATAGCCTTATAGCTGCCAATCCTCAGATACCTGATCCCAGTCGTTTAACCGTGGGGCAGCCCATATGCATACCTCCTAGAACCTAAACAAAATTGCTAAGACAAGGGGTTATCCAGCCCCTTGTTTAATTTTCCTCTCTATTTTACCTCATTACCCTTGCTATTCCTATTTATTTATTCTATAGTATAATAAGCAAGCACAATATTCACTACCATAATTCTGTATCAACAACCTTTTGACCTAGCAAGAATATATTTGTAACTGGAGAGAATAAATATGATAAAAGTGCTAATTGTAGACGATTCTTCTTTTATGCGGGTGAAAATTAGAAAATGCTTGGAAACAGATCCAAATATTAAAATAGCCGGTATTGCCAGGGATGGCCTTGATGCTGTCAATAAAACCATGGCTTTAAAACCTGATGTTATCACTATGGATGTAAATATGCCTAAAATGTCAGGAATAGCTGCGGTAGAGCATATCATGGAAAAATGCCCTACTCCCATTATTATGGTAAGCACCTTTACCCAGCATGGAGCCAAAGAAACCATTGAAGCCTTAAACAAAGGGGCAATTGACTATATAAATAAGGACGAGCTTTCCAGTGAGATTTTATTGGAAAAAATATATTTGGCCATGGACGCCACATTCAAGCCCCTTACCCCTGAAAAAAAGAATGATCATATTCCACCGTTTCCACAGCAGCAGATAGAAAATAAATTCTCTATAGTTGGCATTGGAATATCCACAGGAGGACCGAGAGCATTATCCCAATTCATGCCTCATATCTCTCCTGATATTCAGGCCAGTATTCTTATTGCACAGCACATGCCTCCCACCTTCACCCAGTCTTTAGCCCAGCGTTTAAATGCTGAATGTAAGATTAAGGTAAAAGAGGCAGAGAACCAGGAGTTAATAAGGCCAGGTTATGCCTATATCTGCCCCGGCGGTATGCATATGCTAGTGGAAAAAAAGGATACTATATCTCTTATACCTAAAGGCAGATTTCCTAATTATCATTTTGTACCTTCTGCTGATCTGCTAATGGCCTCTATATCAAAGATCTATGGCCCTAATGCCTTATGCATAATTATGACAGGTATGGGATCCGATGGTTTAGAGGGTATCAAAGTTGCCAGGGAGAATAAAAGCTATGTTATAGCACAATCCCAAAGCTCCTCCACCATCTATGGTATGCCCAAGGCCATTATATCTAACAATCTTCAGGATGAGATTGTCCATCTTGATGATATGAGCCAAAGAATTAATCAGTTGTGCAGTAAAGATACATCCATGTAATTTATTTACGTAATTATCTATATGTACAAGTATGATATAAAATAAGGGCCAGTCTTCTTAATATAGAACTGACCCATTTGTTTAGCATTTTTACGAAAACTTTTCAATATATCCAAATATGAAAACAGTAAAAATGATAAGAGGCAAAATATAGGTGACATAAAATCTAATCTTTTCAGGAAACTTGATTCCTTTACCAGCATTGGCCTCTTTGATAAAGTTGTTCCAGCCCCATCCATAGCGGCTAACGCAAAAGGCAACATATACCAAAGAACCTAAAGGGAGAATATTATTGCTGACAATAAAATCCTCTAAATCCAGTATGGTTGAACCCTGCCCCAGAGGTTGAACACCACTTAGCAGGTTAAATCCAAGAGCACAGGGTATGGATAAAAGAATTACTGCAACAAGATTTACTAACACAGCTTTTTTCCTTGACCAGCCTAGTAGATCTATGACAAAGGATATAATATTTTCAAACACCGCTATAACTGTTGACAGGGCAGCAAAAACCATAAATATGTAAAAGGCAATTCCCCATAGTTGGCCCGCCGGCATGGCATTGAAAATATTGGGCAGGGTAATAAAAACAAGGCCAGGTCCACTATCCGGTTCTATTCCAAAGGAAAAACAGGCTGGAAAAATAATTAGTCCAGAGGTAAAAGCCACAAAGGTATCGAGGATTGTAATATTTATACTCTCCCCTAATAAGCTACGCTCTCTGGAAATATAGCTTCCAAATATGGCCATACTGCCCATGCCTATACTTAGGGTAAAGAAGGCCTGCCCCAGGGCAGCGTAAACAGTTGTCCAAAGTCCATGTTTGGCTATACTTTTTATGTTTGGTTTAAGATAGAAGGAAAGTCCCTCAACAGCATTGGGTAAAGTAATTGAACGAATAGCCAGAGTTATCATTATAATAAGAAGGCAGGACATCATTATTTTAGTAATTTTCTCTACACCATCCTGTAATCCCAGAGAACAAATTCCAAATCCTATAACACAAGCTATAATCATCCAAAAAATGTTGGTTGCTGCATTAGAAGTAAGGCCATCAAAAATAGCTTTTACCTGGGATGGCTCTACACCAACAAAATCCCCTTTTATCATAAAAAATAAATAGGCCAACATCCAGCCCGTTATTGTAGTATAAAACATCATTAACAAGTAGTTTCCAGCCATGCCAAACCATTTAAAGGTATGCCATTTACCACCCTCAGGCTCCAAAACATCAAAAGATGTTGCAACACTTCTCTGGCTTGCACGGCCCACTGCAAACTCCATAGTCATAACAGGTAATCCAAAGATCAAAAGAAATAATATGTAAATAAGTACAAAAAGGCCTCCTCCA
This sequence comes from Clostridiales bacterium, assembly GCA_012735575.1. Lineage (GTDB taxonomy): Bacteria > Bacillota > Clostridia > Caldicoprobacterales > UBA3941 > JAAYGY01. The sequence goes on along the minus strand of JAAYGY010000064.1, from coordinate 3,371 downwards.
TACTGACCAGTAATATATGGGAATCTCCACACATTACCCAGGCCTATAGCACAACCGGCAGAAACTAAAATAAAGCCTAACCTGGATGCAAATTTCTCTCTTTTATGTTCCATTAGATACACTCCCTAGATATTTTAATAATTATTATACGACTTTTTTCGTGCTTTGATAAGTAATCTTTACTTATTCTTTTAAATTATCCATTTATATGTTATTATAAACTTGAATTTGTATATTATAATGGGGGGCGGAAATTTGAAGATACTTGTAATAGATGGCCAGGGCGGCAAGATGGGTAAAATGATAGTAGAAGAGCTTAAGGCAGCTTTGCCTCAATATCAATTAATAGCCATTGGCACCAATAGTATAGCCACTTCTGCTATGCTCAAAGCCGGAGCAGATTTGGGAGCAACAGGTGAAAACCCGGTAATATATAACTCTACTGACGCTGATATAATAATCGGGCCTTTAGGCATTATAGTTGCCAACGCTTTAATGGGGGAGGTAACCCCAAATATGGCTGTTGCTATTGGCCAAAGCAAGGCCCAAAAGATTCTTATTCCCATAAACAAATGCAATAACAAGGTAGTGGGTATTCAGAACCTTTCCTTTAAAGAATATATTGAACTGGCGGTAGAGCAGGTAAAAGAAATAATAGAAAATAAGGAACTGCCCTCTTAAAGCAGTTCCTTATTATATACTTGATAGATACTATACTTGAAAAACCAAATCGCTTTTTTCCCTAATTTTCATAGCATCAAAATACTGATCTTCCAGGGGAATCCATTCATTTATAAACCGTTTGTGCATAAAGGGGCCGTTTCTTTCAAGAATTCTTCGGCTCTGTTCCTCAGATCCAATTGCCAAAAACACCTTTAAATCATAGGTATCGATTAATGTAGGATGCATACTATATACACCCTCTATTATATTGAGTTTTTTAGGTTGAACGTATATGGGATCTTCCAGGGCCATAATCTGACAGTTAAATGGACGATATGAAAATTCCTGCCCACTTTTCAGCCCCTGTATAACCTCTTCATAGAATCTTTCATAATCTACATTTCCACCAGCTTCCTCAAACCGTTCCTTGGTCCTTTGTTCAGGTCTAAGGAAAAAATCATCCATATGAAATATATTGCAGTCATATATTTCTCCGATTATATCAGCCAGGGTACTTTTTCCTGCACCGCTATTACCATCAATAGCTACATAGATAGGACCTTGCAATTTCATTAGGGAATCGATTCTATTAAATAACTCAAAAAAACGGCCATATTCCTCTTTTACAATACGGTATGCAGGATTATATAAAACTTTATATATATCACTATGACTAACTGGTGGATAACCCTGATTTTTATATTCTGTTAGATAAGTTTCTAACTCTTGCAAGGAATAAGGTAGAGCACCCTCCTCACAGCATTCTTTCAATACATCAAGTTTTTCTTCAAAGCTTTCTACATTACCTACAACAGAATTAGCGGTATTTACAAAAAATTTATTAATGGTTTCTAACTCTATAGCCCTATTCTCTAATGCTGATAGATGAAGTCTGCAAAGTCCATTGCCAATGTCTTCAAAGGTTTGAGAGGTTATTTTATTTAGTCCATGTGTTTTTAAATCCCGGAGTTCATCCCTCAAACGTTTTAAGCTTTCTTTTTCATTGGCGATCATATGGCCGCCTGCAAATTCACTTTGATATATAAGCTTAACCATATCTTGAAGCTGCATCTTCGGATACAGCTCATATTGCTTCAGCAATAAACTTTTTAAATTGTTTTTATCCTTCATTTTCAATAAACCCTGCTCTCTTTAAAGCTATCACAATAATGGGTATAATTATTATTTGAATGATTATTCCTGGAATAGCATTTAAAAACGCACCGCCTATAAACATCTGCCATGTAAAGGCATCTCCGCTTAATCCAATGAAAAACAAGCTGGCAATACCCCATACAATCCTGCCAACCAGCATGGATATAAGTAAAGCAGGATACACAAAAACATCCTTTTTAGGGAATAATTTATATAAAATTCCTGTCATTAAACCATAAGCAGCCAATTCAAAACTCATAGTCACTGCATAGGGAAACATAGGTGGCATACCTGATATGACACTATTAAGTATAGGGGTTACAAAGCCTACAACCAAACCATAGGGTCCACCACATACAAAGCCAGCTATTAATACTGGGATATGCATAGGCAAAAGGGCACGTCCCAACTCCCCAATCCTTCCAGTAAAATAAGGTAAAATAATCCCTAATGCAATAAATAAGCCAGTAAGCACCAGTTTTCTAGTGGATGTCTTATTCATATTATCCCTCCAAATCTCTTATAAAAATAAAAAACCATTAAGATAAAGCCTTCTACAGAAAGCCAATACCTTCATGGTATAAAAATTATAAGTATATAGATAGTGTCAAAGGGCTCATGATAATTTTTATAAGTGTCGGCTTCGGCCGACAGTTGTGTTTATTTTATCATAAACCCCAAATAAGTCAATTTAAGTTTTTAACCTAATATCTTTATTTTATATGGTATAATGCTATATACTAGTAGAGTTGAACATAAGAAAACAATCCTTCTATAAGCTGAATTAGATACATTCCCCATTCTTAGAACTATATAAGATAAAAAATACTATTTCGGTTTATTATTCTATTAACTTTTCTCTCATCTAAAATAGTTCTATCTTATTATATAACTACCTATTTATTTCAATCCTTAGGTTTGGACGGTATGGAGTATAGAAACCATTCTTCTCAATATGGTCTAGTAGTATACTTAAATCTACATTTTCTGTATCACAATAATGGTTTAATAATGACTCAAAAGAAGCATATGTTGGCTTATTTATATGTGGATAATATAGTTTAGCGATTCTGCTCCTATCCTTTTCAATTTCAATATTTACTATCTTGCGATTTGCTAAATCCAAACTAATAGTTGCGATCTTATCTTCCAAAGGAGTCTTAAATATTACCTTTATCATCTCAACCACCTCCTCGTATAATAATGTTATAGTTTAAAAACTATATTTTCTTTTCTATCTCACTCTTCTTGTGAGATAATATTTGTACAGATAGAGGTCGTAGTCCACCTCCTTGAAGCCTAGTCTTCCTAACAAAGAGTTACGCCTCTTCTTTACATCCATATGCGAATGAGCTGGATAGTACAATGGTTACTGAATATCTAACGAGGTTGTATCGATGTAAAGTAAAGAGGTTCTAGACTTTATCTGTTAATATATTTAAAAGCTGGTGATTGTTATGTTTTATGTTGGTATTGATATTGCTAAGAAAAACCACGAAGCCTCTATCATCAATTCTAATGGTAAGCTTCTCGATAAAACTATATCTTTTTCT